>DAOLFO010000010.1:0-22263 GCA_035326305.1 Chitinophagaceae bacterium | reverse complement strand
TGCGTTTGGATCACCCGCCGGTCCGGTAAACGGGTTACCCTCCCCCAGGTCCATCAGCGCCACCACATCACGGGTATCCGTAGTAGCTCCTGACCGGTTGGTTACCCACACTTCCATCCGCATGATCTGGATGGTGGAAGAAACCACCGGCAGTTTTGCCATAGCCGTATTAAAATTGTTCCGGAAATATTGTGCCAGCAGGAAGTGCCGGTTCTCCTCATATTCATCTGCTTTCAGCGAAAATGTTTGCGTGGCAGTTCCCCCTTGCAGGTTTAATGTTTGCCGCTGCCCCCGCTGGTTGGCCAGTACACCGGTAACAAACAGCTTTCCAAATTGCATCTGCGTTTTTACCCCAAACAAAGATTGCATGCCGGGTATCAGTGTCCCCTTCGATACAAAGTTGACATTGCCCATCTGGAACTGCTTGATGATCTCATCTTCCTTGCCCTGGTAATTAAAATTGAGCTGGTTTTCAAATTCAAAATTTGCCAGCGTATTGTAGTTAATCGGCAGGCGTATCTTATCCCCTATCTTGGCATCTACCTGCAGTTGGGCATTCATGTTAAAATCGAGCCCGCCAAAACGCCGGGCTCTTTCCGGCAGCGTGGGGTTTTTAATATTTTGCCGCTGGTAGCCCGCCAGTATGTCTACATAGCCGGATGGGCGGATATCTACTTTACCCAGGCCCACCACCCGGTTAAACCAGCTATTGGATGTTTTAAACTGCGGTTTGAAATTGCGCCGGTTCAACTCCGTCATCAGGTTGGCACGCTTGCGGAAATATTCGTTTTCATCTCTCCTGCCCTGTATGCTCAAAAATTCTTCACGGCTGTAAGACACCGGTGAGCGGTAGTATTTGTTACCAATCCTCTCCATCACATGGTAACGGCCAGTCTGCGGATCGTACTCCACCTGCCGGCGGATAAAGGAACTATCGCTCAGGTCAAATGTATTCCTGTTAGGATTAGTAAGCGGATCCCCGTACCTGTCCCGAATCGGGTAGCGCAGGGTATCGCCGGGGATAGTGTCCGGCTGATTTTGATAAAAAGTATTCCCTCCCTCAAAAAAATGTGCAAAAGCCTGCCTGCCCGGAAAGGCCAGCAAAAGAACAGCCACCGCCGTACGGAAAATATGAGCAGCCTTCGGGTTTACTATGGTTCTCACGATCAATTAGTTCCAGAAAAAATTAGGCATTCAGAGGATACGCAATGATCTTTTGATCAGCTCCTCTAAAGCTAAACCCGGGTCTGCTTCCAGCGTTTTTTTCAAAGCCTGCTCAGCAGCAACCCGGCTTATGCCAAGAGCCGTCAGAGCATTTAACGCATCTTGTTGCAAACTATTGTTTTTCAGTGCGGAAATATTTGATTCGGAACTATGTTTGGCGAGTTTGTCTTTCAATTCTACGATGATGCGCTCAGCCGATTTTTTCCCTATTCCTTTTATTTTTTCCAGGGTTTTTACATCGGCCTGCACAATGGCGCCGGCCAGGTCGGCAGGTTTCATGTAAGAAAGCATCATCCGGGCAGTGGAAGCGCCAATGCCGGATACGCTGATCAATTGTTGAAACAGCTCTTTTTCCGCCAGGTCATAAAAGCCAAATAAAATATGGGCATCTTCGCGGATAATGAGAACGGTATGGAGCAGCCCTTTTTCCTGGCCGGCAATTTTTTCATAGGTATGCAGGCTGATCTGCACTTCATAGCCCACACCCTGTACATCCACATATACATGCGCCGGGCTGGCCTGTACAAAATCACCTTTGGGGGATGCGACCATGGGTGCGAAAATAGGGAAATCAAAATGACCTTGTACAGTTGCTTCACCATCATTGCATTAACCAGCAATCCCGTCACCAGCTAAAGCGCTTGGGGGTTTTCCTTTTTGTCCCTTAACTTTGTCAACTTTTAAATCTACGCAACCCCGTTATTCTTATGCCCCAAAAGATCAATGCCGTCATCACTGCCGTAGGCGGATATGTACCGGAAGATAAGCTGACCAATTTTGATTTAGAAAAAATGGTGGATACCAATGATGAATGGATCAGGACACGTACCGGCATTGAAGAAAGAAGGATACTGAAAGGCGAAGGCAGGGGCACATCGGAAATGATAGTACCGGCAGTAAAAGAGCTTTGCGCCAAAAGAGGCATTGACCCGCTGGAAATTGATTGCCTGATAGTGGCTACGGTAACTCCCGATATGGTTTTTCCCGCTACTGCCAATATTGTTTGTGATAAAATAGGTGCTAAAAATGCCTGGGGCTTTGATGTCAGCGCCGCCTGCTCCGGTTTTCTTTTTGCCCTTACACAGGGAGCCACACTGATAGAAAGCGGCCGCTATAAAAAAGTAGTGGTGGTGGGTGCTGATAAAATGAGCGCTATTGTTGACTATACGGACCGGGCCACCTGCATCATCTTTGGTGATGGCGCCGGAGCCGTGTTGCTGGAGCCTACTACCGAAGACCTGGGCATACAGGACAGCCTGCTGAAAACAGATGGCAGCGGCTGCCAGTACCTGCGCATGAAAGCCGGCGGCTCTGCATATCCCGCATCAGCAGAAACAGTGGCGGCAAGGGAGCACTATGCTTACCAGGAAGGGCAAACCGTGTTTAAGTTTGCCGTAAAAGGCATGGCCGATATAAGCGCCGAACTGCTGGAACGCAATAACCTGACCGGTGATGATATTACCTGGCTGGTACCCCACCAGGCCAACCTGCGCATCATTGATGCAACGGCCAACCGTATCGGCTTGCCAAAGGAAAAAGTAATGATCAATATCCAGAAATACGGCAATACCACTGCCGCCACCATTCCGCTTTGCCTGTGGGAATGGGAAAAGCAATTGAAAAAAGGCGATAAACTGGTGCTGGCAGCCTTTGGCGGCGGCTTTACCTGGGGAGCCACCCTTATCACCTGGGGTTACTAACTTTTATCTTTCACACACCTGCACAATAAGCCAAAATGGGAAGCAGGCAGAAAGGTGGGCTCTATATGGCCCGAATCCACTGCCACAGGATAAATATGTGTACCCGCAAATTTTCTCCCATTGTATTTCATCATAGCAGTATCGCTGCTATTCCACAGCGTATCGGTAGATGTCCAGTAGTAGCCCATGATGTCTGCGCCAGCAAAAACCTTCCTTTCCGCATTATACAGTCCACCCAGGCTAAAGCCCGTTCCCTTTTTACCACCGGCTAATATATCATCAAGCAACACTTTCACCCCAGCGGTTTTATTTTTACTGGCGGAAAGAAAACCCATCAGCTTCAGCCATTCTGCTTTTGAAGGCAGGTGCCATCCCGGCGGACAGGCTTTTTTTGCTGCTTCCTGGTTATAATATGCTCCATAAGCGGCGGCACTGTCCTTGTATATCCAAAACCCATTATCATCAACCGGCCTGTATTGCAGGTCCGCTGTCATCCATAGCTGTTTACCAAATTTTTTAACGGAGTAACGCTGCTTGTCCCGCGGGTCTTTGAGTGTTTTATGGGAATTAATACAGCTTAATAACAGGCACAGGCAGGTGCAGGCAATAGCATATTTCATAAAAGGTGTTTTTCAGTTTCATAAAAATAAGGCATTTGCTATAGCCGGAAAAACATCCTGCTCCGCTCACCGGTTTATTTCAGCATCTCATTCGTTTATGCATTAGCTTTGAAAAAATAATCACTGCATTTTTCCATGAGCCAGAAAGATTTTCCTTACAGCGGCTTCAGCTCCCTTGCCGTACATGCCGGGCATAAAAAAGACCCGAACTATGCGCACCTGGTACCTATCTATGCCAGCAGCACTTTTGTGTATGATGAGGCAGAGCAGGGCATGCGCCGCTTCAGCGGGCAGGAAGAAGGATTTATTTACAGCCGCTGGGGCAACCCCACTTTTGAAGAAGCTGCAAATAAAATTGCTGCTATGGAAACTTTCGGCTTACCCGTGCAGGCAAAGGGACTGCTCCATGCATCGGGCATGGCTGCTATTACCACATTACTCCTTTCCAACCTGAAAGCCGGTGACAAAATACTCACTCACTATTCCCTGTACGGTGGCACTGAAGAAATAATTACAAACGTGCTGCCGGGACTGGGCATCACTGCTGTTATAGCCGATCTGCGGGATATCAGCATTGCAGAAGCAGCGGTTAAAAACGATCCTGCTATCCGGATGATCTATATTGAAACACCGGCCAACCCCACTATCCAGTGCGTGGATATTGAAGCGCTTTGCACACTGGCTAAGCAGCACAGGCTGATAACAGCCTGCGATAATACCTTTGCCACACCATACCTGCAGCAGCCATTCCGGTACGGATGCGATTTCATCGTGCACTCCACTACCAAATTCCTGAACGGGCACGGCACGGCTATTGGTGGTGTGCTGCTGGGCAGGGATGTGGAGTTTATGCGCACCAAAGCCTATGTAATGGCCAAAACACTTGGTGGCAATGCTAACCCTTTTGACGCCTTTCTGCTCATCAATGGCATGAAAACGCTGGAGCTGCGCATGGAGCGCCATTGCCATAATGCGATGGAGGTGGCGCACTTCCTGGAGCAGCACCAGGCTGTGGCCAAAGTAAACTATACCGGGCTTGCCGCTCACCCGGACTACCTTACCGCCATGCGGCAAATGAAGCATCCCGGCGCCATGCTCAGCTTTGAACTGAAAAATGGTTTTGACGGTGGTGTGCGATTTATGAATAAGCTGCAGCTTTGCGTACGCACCGTATCTTTGGGCACCTGTGATACGCTGCTTTCTCATCCGGCATCTATGACGCACTACAGCGTACCCCGCGAACAAAAGGAGAAGTACGGTATTACTGATGGCCTGATCCGTATGAATACCGGCATTGAAAACGTACAGGATATACTGGCCGACCTGGACCAGGCGCTATCCTGATAACAGCAATTTCTTTTTCACTATAAAGTTCTGTTCATGAGAAAAAACCTGTTTTCTGTATTGCTGCTTACATTAGTATGCAATATCGCTTTTGCCCAAAAAAATACAAATACCGACAAGCGGCTCACCGGGATTGACACAGCACTATCCCGCCTGCTGAAGGACTGGCATGCGGCCGGCTTTGCCGTAGCTGTGGTGGAAAAAGACAAAGTGGTCTACAGCAAAGGCTTTGGCTATCGCGATTATGAAAACAAAAAGCCGGTAACAGCAAACACGCTTTTTGCCATTGGCTCCTGCACCAAAGCCTTCACAGCAGCCCTGCTGGGCATTTTGGAAAAAGAAGATAAGCTGTCGCTGAATAAAAAACCTGCCGACTACCTGCCCGGCTTCCGGTTTTTTAACAATGAAATGAACAACCAAATCACCATCCGGGACATGATCAGCCACCGCACTGGTCTGCCCCGCCATGATTTTTCCTGGTACCTGTTTAGCAGCAAGTCAAGAGACTCACTGATGCAGCGCATACAGTACCAGGAGCCCAGCGCCGGTGTGCGTGAAAGATGGCAGTACAATAATTTTATGTACCTGGCGCAGGGTGTCATCGCAGAAAAGATTACCGGTAAAAGCTGGGAAGAGAATATAAAAACACAGTTCTTCTCCCCGCTGGGAATGTCACAATCCAACTTCAGCATCAGCGACCTGGAAAAAGCAGCCGACTATTCTTTTGGTTATATCAATAAAGATGACAGCATCATTCGCAAAACAGATTATTACAACATAGATGCCATGGGCCCCGCCGGCAGCATCAACAGCAGCGTAACCGAAATGGCGCAATGGATTACTGCCTGGATATACGGAGGCAAGTATAAAGGGAAGGAAGTTATTCCCGCTTCCTATGTACGGGAAGCTATGAGCTCACAGATGGTAATGAGTGCCGCATTGCCGGGTAAAGAAAATCCCGACCTGCATTTATCCAACTACGGGCTTGGCTGGATGCTCAGCTCCTACCGCGGCCACTACCGCGCCGAGCACGGTGGCAATATTGATGGCTTCTCAGCCAGCGTAAGCTTCTTCCCCAGCGATAGCATTGGCATCATAGTGCTTACCAATCAAAATGGCTCTGTTGTCACTTCGCTGGCCCGCAATATTATTGCCGACCGTATGCTCAAACTGAAATACATAGACTGGAGCAGCGACCGCAAAAAGGCGCTTGAAAAAAGCAAAGCTGAATCCGGGGGAAGCGCTGCCCTGAAATCCGACCGGGTAGCAGATACCAAACCCGGCCACCCGCTGGCTGATTATGAAGGGCTCTTTCACCATCCCGGTTATGGCAATATTGAAATAGCTGTCCGCCGTGATTCGCTCATGAGCTTTATCAATGATGATTCGTTATACCTGCATCATTATCACTACGATGTTTTTGAAGCCAGGGGATATGATAAGACAGATGGATTAGATACAACAGCCGGCGGCATCAGGGTAACCTTTATCACCAATGAAAGCGGCAAGGTGGACAAGCTGCTGCTGCCGCTTGAAGGAGCGCTGAAAGCAATCGAGTTTTCCCGCAAGCCCAAAGCGGTGAAAATAGCAGATACAGACCTGCAGCAATATGCCGGTGAATATTTATTGGGAAATGTAACCTGCAAGGTTTATATCAAAGAGGGTAAATTATTTGTGTATGTGCCGGGGCAGCCGGATTACGAAACCATACCAACCGGCAATCATTCTTTCAGCCTGAAAGCGCTGGATGGCTACAGCGTGCAGTTTGAATTAGCAGCCCCCGGCGAAATAAACACTATGAGTTTTATACAACCCAACGGTACTTTTAAAGCCACACGGAAAAAATAATAATGGATATCACAATCAGGAGAGCTGAAAAAAAAGACTGCGCCCGCATGATGGAGCTGGTACAGGAGCTGGCTGTATATGAAAAAGCGCCGGATGAAGTGACTGTTTCCCTGTCACACTTTGAAGAAAGCGGCTTTGGCCCCAGTCCCGTATGGTGGGCCTTTGTAGCGGAAGCAGATGGCCGTATTGAAGGCATGGCCCTCTACTACATCCGTTACTCCACCTGGAAAGGCCAGCGCATGTACCTGGAAGATATTATTGTCACTGAAAAAATGCGGGGGCACGGTATGGGTAAATTACTGTTTGACCGCCTCATAGAAGAAGCAAAAGAAAAGAAATTCAGCGGTATGATGTGGCAGGTGCTGGAGGGGAATGCCCCTGCCATTAATTTTTATAAAAAATATAATGCCACGCTGGATGCAGAGTGGGTTAACGGCAGCCTCAATTTTTAATTGACACCAGCCGTTTGCACTGTCTTATCAATTTTCGCCACCAGGCCCTGCAATACCTTGCCGGGGCCTGCCTCTGTAAATAATGAAGCGCCATCAACAATCATGGCCTGCACGCTCTGTGTCCAGCGTACGGGGCCGGTGAGCTGGTCTATCAGGTTTTGCTTGATTTCTTCTTTGTCAAACACAGCTTTGGCCACCACATTCTGGTATATAGCACAGGTTGGTGTATGGAAGGTTGTATTTTCTATAGCAGCTTTTAGCTCCTCTTTTGCCGGCGCCATCAGCGGCGAATGGAAGGCGCCGCCCACCGGCAGCACCAATGCCCGCTTAGCCCCCGCTGCTTTCATACGCTCACAGGCAATTTCAATACCTTTCAGCGAACCGCTGATCACTAACTGGCCCGGGCAATTATAATTTGCCGGCACCACTATTTCCCCTGTTTCTTCCTGTACGGCGGCACATATTTCCTCCACTTTTTCATCCGCCAGCGCCAGCACGGCAGCCATTGTGGATGGGTTCAGCTCACAAGCCTTTTGCATAGCGCCTGCACGCACAGCCACCAGTTGCAAAGCATTGTCAAAGCTGAGTGTGCCATTGGCCACCAGCGCAGAAAACTCACCGAGTGAATGCCCGGCCACCATATCGGGCTTAGCTCCGTCAATACTGCGAAAAGCAATAACAGAATGGAGAAAAACGGCCGGTTGCGTCACATTGGTTTGCTTCAGGTCGTCTTCCGTACCTGAAAACATGATATCCGAAATACGGAAACCGAGCACATCATTGGCCTGCTCAAACAGCTTCTTGGCAAAGGCACTGTTCTCATAATGTTCTTTTCCCATTCCCGGAAACTGCGATCCCTGCCCGGGAAAAACAAAAGCATGCTTCATTGCTGATGGTAGTTATTGCAGACAAAAATGCCACAAAGCCTTTAAGTAAAAAAATCTTTATTTACCGCCTGTTCAGATCCGAGGAAATCAGCTTCAAAAATTCGCTCCGGGTGGTATTTTTCAAAAACTCACCATCAAAAGCGGAAGTGGTTGTTTCCGAATTTTGCTTTTGCACGCCGCGCATCATCATGCACAGGTGCTGCGCTTCTATCACCACACCCACACCCAGCGGGTTGAGCGATTCTTTTATTGCATTCATGATCTGCACCGTCAGCCGTTCCTGTACCTGCAGGCGGCGGGCATACACATCCACCACCCTGGCTATCTTGCTCAGGCCGGTTATCCAGCCATTGGGGATATAGGCTATATGGGCCTTGCCAAAAAATGGCAGCATATGATGCTCACACATGCTGTACAGCTCAATATCCTTTACCACTATCATTTCGCTGACGGGCTCATGAAATTTGGCTGAGTCAAGAATAGCATGCGCATCCTGGTGGTACCCCTGAGTAATATACTGCATGGCCTTTGCCAGCCTTTCCGGTGTTTTTTGCAGTCCTTCCCTGTCCGGGTCTTCTCCCAGCATGCTTAATACGTTGCGATAATTCTCCATCAGCCCCTGTGTAGCCTGCTCTTCAAAATGTTCCTTTTTTTTATATGCCATGCCTATAATATTTTACCCGGCTGCGCCAGCTATGCCGGGTATTCTACAAAATTTCTTGGTGTTTCATACAGGCGCACCTGTACATCCAGTTGCGGGTGAATATGCGGCCGCAACAGTTCATATATTACGATAGCGATATTTTCCGCAGTAGGATTCAGCTCCCTGAACTCCTTTGTGTCAAGGTTCAGGTTTTTATGATCGAAGCGATCATGTATCTCCCGCCTGATGATATCGCTGAGGTCTTTCATATCCATTACAAAGCCGGTGCGGCTGTCCGGCTCTCCCACTACTTTTACTTCCAGTTCATAATTATGCCCGTGATAATTCGGTAAAGCGCATTTGCCAAATACCTTTTCATTCTGCTCTGCAGGCCAGTCAGGATTATACAGCCGGTGTGCTGCATTAAAATGCTCCCTGCGGTATACGGCTACTTTTTTGCTCATTGTTTTCCAAAATATTCCACGTAGATACGGGGCGTTTCATACAGGCGGATGCTGTGGAGTTGTATAGCTGCCGGCAAATGCGGCTGCAGTTCTTCCCAGATAGCCACTGCCAGGTTTTCAGTGCTGCACATTTTGCCCCGCATAAAATCCACATCCACATTCAGGTTGCGGTGATCCAGCTTTTCCACCACCTGCTCTACAATGATATGGCTCAGCTTCTTTACATCAAATACAAAACCGGTATCCGGATCGGGCTCACCTTTTACCGTAACATACAATTCATAGTTATGCCCGTGCCAGTTTTCGTTGGCACATTTGCCAAACACCGCCTCATTTTTTTCCACCGTCCAGGCCGGGTTGTAGAGCCGGTGCGCTGCATTAAAATGCTCCACTCTTGTCAGGTACACCATAATAAATCTTGCAATAATAAAATGTGGTGCAAAGGTAATGTATAGCCGGATTAAAGCAGAATCACGACCTTTGGCGCAACTTATTAGCTATGAACTGCCTGCTGGTAGCCGCCACTTCCCGGGAAATAATGCCTTTTATACGCTGGTATCAAAAAAATACTGCCGCCTGCCCGGTGGCAGCAGATATACTGATAACAGGTGCGGGCATGCTGCCGGCTGCCTGGTCCATTACTCATCAACTGCATATCAGCCGCCCTGACCTTATCATCCAGGCGGGTATTGCCGGCTCCTTTGATACAGCTACCCCCCCGGGCAGTGTATTTGCCATTGGCAGCGAAGCTATTGCTGACCTGGGCGTGCAGGAAAACGGGAAGCTGCTGTCCATTTTTGATATGAAAATAATGGGCCCTAATCAGCCCCCGTTTAAAAAAGGGTGGCTGCCCAACCCCGGTAAAAGCTGGCTGAAAAAAACAGGTGTGCCGGCAGTAAAGGCCGTAACGGTGAACCAGGTAAGCGCTGAAAAAAAAATCATCCGGCAGTACATGGAAAAATACCAGCCGGCGCTGGAAAGCATGGAAGGCGCCGCACTGCACTATGCCGCACTGCGTGCCGGTGTGCCTTTTGTGCAGTTACGGGCAGTATCCAACTATGCCGGGGAACGGGATAAGGCAAAATGGAAAATAAAAGAAGCTATCGGAGCGCTGAACCATACGCTTATCCGTTTTGTTATTAACCTGGAAAATTAACCGCTAAACTCATTTGCCGTGAAGCTGACCATTGGCTTTTCTCCCTGTCCCAACGATACATTCATTTTTGATGCGCTGGTGAATGGTAAAATAAATACTGACGGCATAGAGCTGCATCCTGTGCTGGAAGATGTGGAAACACTCAACCAGTGGGCCCTGCAGGGCAGGCTGGATATCACCAAGCTCAGCTTTCCGGCGTATTTCGCCTCTTCTTCTGTTTATTCATTGCTGCATGCCGGCAGCGCTTTGGGAAAAGGAACAGGCCCGCTGCTTGTATCAGCATCAGACAGGCCGCTTACAACAGAAGATATTAATCAATCCAGCATTGTATTGCCCGGCATTCATACTACTGCGCACCTGCTGTTCAGCTTTGCTTACCCGCAGGCCCGTAATAAAACGTTTGCTGTTTTTCACACAATAGAAGATATAGTGGCAGCAAATAAAGCCGGCCTTGGTGTTATCATTCATGAAAACCGGTTTACCTACCGGGATAAAGGGCTCCATAAAGTGATGGACCTTGGCGCCTACTGGGAGGATAAGATGCAGGTACCTGTGCCGCTGGGGGGCATTGCTATAAAAAAGGAACTGGGACAGGAGCTGTTTGAAAAAATAAACAGGCTGATCCGCCAGAGCCTGGAATATGCATTTCAGCAATACCCGTTCATACCCGATTATGTACAGCAGCATGCCCAAACCATGAGTGAAACTGTGATGCGCCAGCATATAGAGCTGTATGTAAATGACTACAGCCTCGACCTCGGCGAAGCAGGTAAAAAAGCAATCACTGCGCTGCAGCAATCATTTCAGCCGGAGCAAACTATTTAGCAAGCGCCTTTTTATATACCTGAAGGCATCTTTGCCTTGCCAGCTCATGCTCCACTACAGGCCCTGAGTAGTCAGCGCTATCCAGTTCCGGTACCCATTTGCGGATATACCTCTGATCAGGGTCAAATTTTTTTTCCTGTATATACGGATTAAAGATGCGAAAATAGGGCGCTGCATCACAACCGCTGCCGGCCGCCCATTGCCAGCCACCATTATTAGCCGCCAGGTCATAGTCCAGCAGCTTTTCGGCAAACCAGGCTTCGCCCAGGCGCCAGTCAATCAGCAGGTGCCTGGTAAGAAATGATGCCACAATCATCCGAACCCGGTTGTGCATATACCCGGTTGCATTCAGTTCCCGCATACCTGCATCTACAATAGGGTAGCCTGTTTTTCCCGTGCACCATTTATTAAACTCCTCTTTATCGTTGCGCCATTCTATTTTATCATACTCCGGCTTAAAGGAATGAGTGACTACTTTGGGAAAGTGCCAGAGGATCATGTGGTAAAAATCCCGCCAAATCAGTTCGTTTAAAAATGTTTCGCTAAGTGGCCCTGCTTCCCGTACAAGCATGCGGATACTGATAGTGCCAAACCGCAGGTGCACACTCAGCCTTGTGGTGGCTTCGGCTGCCGGTATATCCCGCTTTACGGCGTATTCTTTTATAGTTGCAGGTATCCACACTTTTCCGGGAAATGTTACACCAGACCGGGAAAAACCAATTTGCTGCAATGAAGGTATTTCCACCGGCTGCTGGTGGTGAAAATGCTGGTAGTAGTTTTCTAACGGGTAGGCTTCTGTATAAAACCTGTTCAGTTTCGCTTTCCATCTGCGGGAGTAAGGGGTAAATACGGTATATGGCGTACCGTCACCCTTCAGTATTTCATTCTTTTCAAAAATAACCTGGTCTTTAAAACTGTGAAATGAAATGCCTGCTGCTTCCAGTTTTTTTTGCACAGCGCTATCCCGCTCCCTTGCATACGGTTCATAATCATGATTGCTATATACCTCACGTACATTATACCGTCCCAGTATTTCATCAAACGCTTCAAAAGGATTGCCATAAAATATATGCAGCGTAGCCTGGTAAGTGATTAATTGCTCCTGCATTTCACAAAGCGCAGTATGTATGAAATGTACACGCCTGTCTGCAGGATCCCTGAGATCGTCCAGTATATTTTTATCAAAAATAAAAACCGGCTGCACCGGGTATCCGCTCCGCAATGCATGATAAAGGGCAGCATTATCTTCCAGCCGCAGATCACGGCGAAACCAACAGACAGCAACTTCGGTTTTCATAAACGTTTATCAGGAAAAGAGTTTTGCTGAGATTTTTTCATATACCTGCTGTGCCAACTGATTGCCATATATTTTATCCCTGAAGCGGGCCACCCATTTCAGCCCGGCCACGGCATTGGTCAGCCATACTTCCTCCGCTTCAAATAGATCATCTTCTGAAACGGCAGTTTCCCTGATATGCAATCCCAGCTCCTGCTGATTTTGCAGCAGCCAGGCACGCATTACCCCTGCCACACAGCCCTCCTGCAGAGGTGGCGTGTATAGCTTTCCTTTTTTACAGATAAACAGGTTTGCTACCGTACTATCAGCGATCCTGCCATGTGTGTTTAGCACCAGGCAGTCATCCATGCCGTTTTGCTGTGCATATTCAGCCGCCATCACATAAGGCAGAAAGCCGGAAGATTTCAGATTGGAAAATGTATCTGTGCTTTTTTGCGCAGCAGAAAAAATACCAAGATGCAGGCCGCTGCCGGGAAGCTGGTTTCCGGGCAGCGGTATGGCTGCACTTTCCGCCAGGTAGCCAAACTGCACCGGCAAATCATACAATGCCCCATCGCCACGCCATACCGATAGCCGGATACGGGCCGATGCAGGACAGTGATTTTTTTCGCATAAAGAAAGCAGTTGCGCCAGCAATTGCTCCGGTGCTATAGCCGGTAAGGCAGGGAAACGAAGCAAGCCCATTCCCTTCCAGAGGCGGTGCGCATGCAGCGGCCATAGCGGTATGCGGCCATTTACCACACGCATTGTTTCAAACAGCCCGTCACCATACCGGAATCCGCGGTTGGCCGCAGACAGCAAGTTGCCGGTACCGGCAGCAAGTTCCCCGTTGTACAATATAAAACTCATAATCAGGCGCTGAAAATAGCTAAAAAAGCCATCTGCTTTTCAGCAGACGGCTTATATAAGCAATTTGTCAGGTTGAAGACTATGGAAAACAGCTATCAGCTTTGCTCTACAAGCCCGGCTTTTACCGCATACATCACCAGGCCGGCCATAGATTTGGTGCCCGTTTTGGTCTTCAGCTTATCCCGGATAGCCTCTACGGTGCGGGGGCTCAGATCAACAATGTCTGCGATCTCCTTCGTGCTTTTTTCATCGCACATCAGCTTCAGGATGGTAATTTCCTTGTCAGTAAGCTGTACATCCTGCGGCATGGATGACTCCGCCACCCGCTTGGTACGCAAGCCGCTCAGCAGGGCTTTGTTGGTCAGGTCATTGAAGAAAAAGTCCTGCTCATACACGGTGCGGATGGCATCATAGATCATTTCTGAACCTGACTCTTTAGTAAGGTAAGAGTTGGCGCCTATCTCCATCATGCGGGAAATAACGGAATGATCATTGTGCATGGAGAGCATGATCACTTTCACGTTGGGGTACAATTTTTTAATCTCCGGCAGCGTGGCCAGGCCATCCATAATAGGCATCTGGATATCCAGCAGCACTACATCCGGCTGAATGTGGCGCAGCAGGTTGAGCAGTTGCATACCATTTTCGGCTTCTGCCACCATTTGTATATCCTTGCGGCTGGAGAGGGAGGTTTTTACTCCGGTACGGAAAAGTGTGTGATCATCTGCGATAGCTACTTTAATTACTGTGTTGCTTTCGTGATTTTTCATGGGGTTTGATATTGGTATTATTTTGTTGGTCGGTTAAGTGTTAATTACAAGCGCAAGATGAAAAATTCCTGCAACATATACCATAGTACAAATACTTGATTTCACCTGTGCGGAAAGTACCTTTTAAATAGCAGGAAAATTTACTATATTCAAAATAGAAAACATACGCAGTACAAAAAAGAGGTTTTCCCCTTCTTTTGGTAAATACCATAGATCGCAAATCGGGCAGTTGTGCTCTTGTCCACACCGGTGTGTGGATATATTTTTGCTTCAGAAAGTTGATTGAAAAGGATGAATCGCCAAATCCTACTCATCCAATGTCCAAACCGTCCAGAAAGTTATTTCCAATCCCTTTGAAGAGCCCGGCGACAACTCCCGACAATCAGCTTTCTAATTTTTACCAAACCCGTTTTAGATGATCCGCCCTCTGTGAAGACCATCATTTAAAACCACGACCGTTAACCTTGTCCAGTTTTTAATCCAGCCTTTTACATACATTTTTTTCTTTCATAACAGTAACGTTCAAAGCCTTCCTCCGGGAGGGCTTTTTGTTTGTTCTGAAAAATGTTATGGATTATTTTTTCTGCGCAATAAGATAGGCCCGGCTATCGCCGGGTTCAAATTCCTTCCGCCCCGGAACGGTATAAGCTGCTTTCAGGAAAAAGCCGGCATCCTGCAGCATATCTTCCATTTCCGCCAGTGAAAAAATATAGTCCACTCCTTCCCTTGTCTCAATAATACCTTCCGGGGATATAATAGTGGTGGTGGACTCAATCCTTGCAGGCCGCAGCAGGTAGCGGGCTTCAGTAAGTATTTTGGTGTCGCCAAATGCCGCCCAGCTACGCGGTACAAATTCTTTCACCACCGTTTCTGTCAATGACCAGGTATGGATAAGCAAGGCCCCTCCCTGCCGGATGGCTGCGGCTAACCGGGAAAGAAGCGATTGAAGAGTGCCTTTATCAAAAAAGTTGAGGCTGTTGCCCATACAAATGACCAGGTCAAAATCACTTTCAGGAATAAATTCTGTAACAGAAGCCTGTACTGCTTTCACCGGTAATTGCTCTTCTGCGGCGGTTTTTTCTATTTCAGAAATATAGTCGGCCAGGTTGTCCACAGCCGTTACCCATACCCCCTGGCGGGCCAGCCCCAGCGCATGCCGCCCATAGCCGCACATAAAATCCAGCACACGGCTGCCGGGCTTCAGATCAAAATAAGATATAAGAAAAGCTACCTCCTTATCAGTAAGCTGTGCGGGAGTCACAGCCCTCCATATCTCTTTGTACTGCCCTTCAAAAAAAGTATCGTTCACATTCACCATGCGGGGATCATTTAAAAGCAGGAGGCATTTAAAGAAATGGCATTTATTCCAGCAGCTTGTTGCGGGTGGCATACATCACCAGCCCGGCTATGGTTTTGGCCCCTACCTTCTGCTTCATATTTTGCCGGATGGTTTCTATGGTGCGGGGGCTCAGGAATACTTCCTTGGATATTTCATCAGTGGTTTTGTCATCCGCTATCAGCTTCAGGATGCGGATCTCTTTTTCCGAAAGCTTGACCGGGTTAGGATAAAACTGGCGTACTGTTTTTTTGTGCTGCAGCTTCAGCAGCACTGCTTTATTCACCAGCTCATTAAAATAAAAATCATCGTTCATGCAGGTGAGGATGGCCTGGTATATCTCTTCGGGGTCTGTGGTTTTGGTGAGGTAGGCATTGGCCCCCATTTCCATCATCTTGGTAATCATTTCCTGGTCATCGTACATCGTAAGCACGATAATTTTCAGGCCTTCGTATTCTTTCCTTATCATGCTGATGGCGTTAATGCCATCCACTTCCGGCATCCTGATATCCATCAAAATCACATCCGGGAGCTTGAGCTTGAGCTTGTGCATCAGGTCTTTACCATCTTCGGCTTCCCATAATATTTTAAGGTATTCCTTGTCTTTTAATGCCATCCGTATGCCGTCTCTGAAAATCTTGTGGTCGTCAGCTATGGCAACCTTAATTTGTTGGCTGTTCATGTTCATTACCGCTGTAGTTTAAGTCTTTCAGGCGCCTGCAGGCCAGTTTTGGTTGATTGTATTTTTTCTATGCCAAATGTAGTTTTTTTTGGGCATCCTATTTCTTTCACTTTCAAAATTTTACTTCCATATAAAGCCGGCTTTTTGCCCTTTTAATGCAATACCCGGCCCGGAAAGCATGTTATTCATACTGGTCATTGTGGCGGCTAAGGCGTAAAAATCCCCCGGACGTAAATTAAGTGAAAACACTCTTTTCTGATATAATGCGCTCACTTACTTTTGAGTCGAGTTGGCTGGTAAGTACAGCGGCCTTTCATCATCCAATATCCTGTCCTCCTGCTACAGCAGGGAAACCGTCCAGAACAGCTTTTCAGATCCTTTGAAAACCACGGAAGGTGGTTGCACCCGGCCAACTCTTTATAAAAGTTATGCACGCCTGTTGATAAGTCGGCGCCTGCCGTACAAATCCGGGGTAAATATCCGGATTTTAATATCGTAAAAATACTGTTATTGCCCTGTGTTTTTACCCTTTTTTCTCTCGTAAACTTACCCCGTAAAATACATGAAACCTGCTACAGTAGCGGATTACATCCATTTATAAGGGTTTAGCCATACAGTTGTCTCCGTGGAAATACAGCTACGTTTTTGCAAATTTTGAGTTCTGAATCGATTCTCAAACAACGTTAAAATGTTACTGTTATGAAAATGGTTAAGAGACAAATTATCTGGACAGAAGAAAAAGTTGGAATTAACGACTGGGTGGATTAATTCATCAGGGTAGTTTTTTTACCAAACTATCTTTTTTTTCTCAAAGCTTTTCTATTTTTGGATAAAATCCAAGAAAATAGAAAAGCTTTTTTTATCCATATTAATATACTCGTTCTTACTTTTCCCGCTTCTATTTATCCTATTTGTAAGAAAACCAGTTTTCCCTTTACTCGTTATTGGGGTATACAGTACTATTATCTTTTTGATGAACTTTTTCTTCTACCAGTTCTATGGGCTTATCGAAGATTCCTATTACCTGTTATATACTGTTACAGACTATGCAGCGTTTTCCCTGGTTCTGTATTCCAGCATCCAGAGCAGGCGGTTCCGGAAAATTATTCTTTTTACCTCCCTGGCATTTATTACGTTTCAGATCATATACAACCTCACTGCACCCCCCAAGCTGCTCGACTCTGTACCGATAGGCGTGGAAACGATTGTGATAATGGTGTACATCTTCTATTTCCTGTATGAGCAGCTAAAGACAAACAGCACCCTGCCCGTATACAGCAATTATTCTTTTTGGTTCATCATCGGCATACTGATTTACCTTTCCGGCACTTTTTTCTTTTATATCATGATAAACAATATGACAGAAGTGCACCTGCGACCGTACTGGTTTCTCACTTATGTTTTTGATATCACCAAGAATATATTCCTTTGCATAGGCCTGCTGGTCTATATCTACAACCCTAAGAAAGAAACTGTATCCGCACCCAGAAATGTACCATATTTAGACCTTAACTAACAACAACCACCATCGCCACCCATTATGTTCTTCCTTCAAACCAATCCTGACGAGATCTCCACCTCCACGGTGCTGTTTATCGGTACCATCGGGATGATGGTGCTTACCGTAGGCCTGGTACTCTTTATCATATTTCACCAGCGAAAAGTATCCCGCTACCAGCGTACCCTGCAAAAAATGGAAGAGGAGCAGCAGAAAATCCTGCTCAATGCCTCCATCAAACTGCAGGAAGAAGAGCGCCAGCGCCTGGCTGCCGACCTGCATGATGATGCCGGCCCCCTGCTGGCCACCGCCCGGCTGTACCTGAATGAGAACCTGGTAAACCAGGACAAGGCCACACAGCTCCAGTCCATCTTCCAGGCACGCCAGATTATAGATGATACCATACAACTGGTACGCAACATCAGCCACAGCCTGATGCCGCCCACGCTTAAAAACTTTGGGCTGGAGTCGGCCGTGAATGATTTGTTTCAAAAGATCAGCGGCTCCGGCAGCATGAATGCCAGCAGCCGCTTTCATGAATACAAGGAAAGGCTGAAAGCAGAAAAAGAGCTGATCGTTTTCCGCATTGTACAGGAGCTGGTAAACAATATCCTGAAGCACAGCAATTCCAGCTTTATCCACCTCACGCAGAATGTACACGGCGATAAATTTTACCTGCGCATCCACCACGATGGCCGCGGGCTGGTGCAGACCGATTTTGACAAGCTGAACAAAAGCACTATCGGCCTGGGGCTCAAAAATATCAGCAGCCGGCTGCGGGTGGTGCAGGGAGCTATTTTCTTTGAAAAAGACATTTCACAGACCTATTATAAAGTAACCATTGAGCTGCCGAAAGACGACCCGTACCAGTAGCGGGGATGAGTAAATGGCAGTTATTGTTAATTTGTTACTTTTGCCACTTGTCATTTATCTGAAACTATGGGAATCATTAAGGTAGCAATTGCTGACGATCACAAAATCTTTCGTAAGGGTGTCATACTGTCCCTGCGGCCTTTTACCAATATTAAATTTGTGCTGGAAGCCGAAAACGGCGAAGAGCTCCTGAACGGGCTGGCGGCCGCCGAGCCGGATGTAGTGCTGATGGACCTGCGGATGCCAGGCAAAGACGGTATTGAAACGACAAAAGCGGTAAGCAAACAATATCCCTCCATCAAAGTGCTGGTGCTGAGCATGTACGAAGATGAACGCTTTGTATACCACCTGATGGAAAACGGCGCCAACGGGTATCTGCTCAAAAATGCAGAGCCGCAGGAAATACGCCGCGCCATCATGGAAGTGGCGGAGAAGGGATACTACCTCAACAATTTTGTCAACCGCATCCTCCTGAAAAAATCACACTCCCGGCAAAAAGTCATCCCTTCACTGAATAATGAAATAACGCTTAGCGATAAAGAAAGGGATGTGCTCCGTTTTATCTGTATGGAGTTTACCGCGCAGGAAATTGCACAGAAAATGGAGATCAGCCCCCGCACGGTTGAGGCTATCAAGGACAGGCTGATGGAACGGTTTGGCAGCAAAAACACAGCAGGACTGGTATTCTTTGCCGTAAAAAATAACCTGATTGATTAAAAGGTAAGCTCCTTTTTTATATAGCTACCACTTCTGCCAGGCCTACTGCATAGTTCAGGAAATTGGGCAATACGTGTGCGTATGTCCATACTATTTTGTCGGGGTCATTCAGGTGGTCGAGCATATTATACAGCTTTTGCTCCCCGTAGTTTTCTATTACTGTTTTCTTCTTTTCTTCTGTTTGCAGGTGCAGGCTCATTCCCTCTGCATCAGCTTCGGGGTGAAACTGGGTGCCGATCATGTATTCATTAAACCGGATGCCCATCACGGCCCTTTCATAAGGCACATGCGGCCTTTCCTTCTCTATGCATAAGATTTTACCGCCCAGTTCACGCAGCCGGGCATGATTGGGCTGCACGACCTGGTAGTCGCGGCTATCCACTGCATAAAAAGGATCCCTGAGCCCGCTGAACACCACTTCCCTTCTGCCACCCTCCAGCATATGCACCGGGAAGACACCAAAAGAAGTAGACCGCCGCTTGCATACAGTGCCTGTATAAAGATTGCGGCAGGCAAGCTGGAAGGAGTGACAGATAAAAAATACATGCTTCTTATCCGAAGAGTCGGGATTTTCGTTCCAGCGCATGATATCGCTCAGCCAGCGTGTCCAGCTAATATCCCAGTCCTCATACCGGGTGGAAAGCGGGTCGCCGGGGCCGCCGCTGGAGATATAAATATCAAAGGAAGTATCGGGAATTTCATTTTTCAGGCGTACATCAAACACCTGTTTTTCGATATGCAGGTACTCATTTTCCCGGCACCACTGCCGGATAATCTGGTGAATGCAGCGCATACCCTGGTTGGCATGCCCTTCATAGAGATCGAGGATGGCTATACGGATGGTTCGTTTCTCACTGCTAATCATCGTGCAAACATAAACATTTTTTTAAAGACGGCTAAGCGGCGGCCGTACATCGAAAATGGCCCCACTCACATCTTACGCCGTACGTACACCGTACATCTTATATCACACATCCGCCAGTCCTCCTTACCCGCTAATTTTCTTTTGCCTTATTATCATCAATACTGTAAATTGACTGAAAATAAGCGTTCTGTATGGTACCATCGCTCCGGGCATCTTTTAATGAATCTTTTACCACGGAAAAATATGAAGCTTTTCTGCAGGAGCTGAAAAGCGTTCACCCGGATGCCATTGAATTTCGTGTGGCAGAAACCCCGGTATTTGTACCAAAAGACTTTACACAAAAAATGCTCAGCGCCTGTGAGCATATTATTGACAGTATAGCTGATGCCCGCTTTAAGGAGCATACCAAAAATGCCATACCCGACGGGCTGGCTGTACCTGCGGAAAATGAGCACACCGAATTTATCGCCTTCGATTTTGGCATTTGTGAAAATGAAAAAGGCGAATATGAGCCACAACTGATAGAGATGCAGGGCTTCCCTTCCCTTTTTGCCTACGAAGTGCTGCTGGATGATATATACCATAAGCATTTTGGCATACCGGAAAACTACAGCAGCTATATGAGCGGGCACAACCGGGCATCCTACCTGCAGTTGCTGAAGGAAACCATCCTGAACGGGCATGCTCCGGAAGAAGTGATACTGCTGGAGATATTTCCGCACCAGCAAAAAACACGGATAGACTTTTACTGCACCAAAGACTATGTGGGCATAGAGCCGGTATGCCTTACCGAGCTCCTCTTTGAAAACGGGAAGGTGTATTATTTTAAAGATCAAAAAAAGATACAGGTGAAGCGGATATACAACCGCATCATCTTTGATGAACTGCAGCAGCAGGCAACGGAAGTGCAGGAGATGGGAAAATTTTTATTTCAGCCGCTTGATGTGGAATGGTGCCCGCACCCATCCTGGTTTTACCGCATCAGCAAATACACCATACCACTGATACGCCATCCCTACGTGCCGGAAACATGGTACCTGGATGAAGTAAAGCAACTGCCTGCCGATCTGGAAAACTATGTGCTGAAGCCGCTTTTCTCCTTTGCCGGGCAGGGCGTGGTGATAGACATCACACCGGAAGACATTGCGGCTGTAGAGGATCCGCAAAACTGGATACTGCAACGGAAGGTGAAATATGCCGATGTCATTCAAACCCCGGACATTCCTGCTAAGGCAGAAATTCGCATTTTTTATTTCTGGAAAAAAGGCGAAGCGAGGCCGGTAGCTGCCAATAACCTGGCAAGGCTAAGTAAAGGAAAAATGATTGGCGTGCGGTATAACAAGGATAAGGAATGGGTGGGCGGCAGCTTTTGCCTGTTTGAAAAATAAATACGATGAAAAAACTGACCGACCTGCTCCCCAAAGAACTGGCACCCGGGCTTACCGGTTACTATGCCCATGGCAAAAGCATGAGCCTTGGACTGGTGGATATCAAAGCAGGCAGCATATTGCCCGCACATCAGCATATACACGAGCAGATCACTTACATACTGGAAGGCCGGCTGGATATGATAATCGGCAGCCAGCCCGTATCACTCACCGCCGGTATGTATTATGTCATTCCTTCCGGCACGGTACACTCCGCTACCGCCATTACAGACTGCCAAGTAATAGATGCCTTCTGCCCGGTACGGGAAGATTATCAATAAATGTAAAGGCCTGATGTCATCCGTGAATCGGTAAACTGCTCAGCGTTGCCCCGCTTTGTCACATTGAGCAAAGCGAAGTGTTTCGGAGAGTAGTACCAAAAAATTACTGCCAATGTCTTATATGGCCAGCCTCTCAGATGCCTCCTGCGCCGGCATGACAAGCGGCTGAAAGCAGGAAGCGACCAACGGCCATCGGTCTGTATCCACACATCTTAAACCGAAATTCGTAATTCGCCATGCCGTACATCATACATCGTACACCGTACATCCTGTTACATCATATATCTTGCAGCTAATGGCTTATAGCTAATAGCAAATCAGAAATCCACAAATCAGAAATCTATCAGCCAACATTCGTAAATCTTAAATCGCTATTCGTAATTTGCAACCGTCTGCAGCTAATCCTTAAACTGTTTTTTCAACGCCATCAGCTTTGCCTGGAAGGCATTCATCGGCGGTTGTTTGTCCCCACCGGCCCTACTGCCCCGCTTTTCAGAAAAAATTT
>DAOLFO010000294.1:0-4156 GCA_035326305.1 Chitinophagaceae bacterium | reverse complement strand
GTTCGCTTATCGGTATCGTGCTGTGGGGCTCACTGATGGGTTCCATGCTGCCTCTCCTGCTGAAGCGGCTGGGGGCCGACCCTGCAGCTTCCTCCACTCCTTTTGTAGCTACACTGGTGGATGTAACGGGGCTGCTCATTTACTTCTCCGTGGCCTTTCTTTTCCTCAAAGGAGTATTGCTGTAAGCATAACAGGACAGATTGATGGTACAACATGGAAAACAATCGTTTGCACAACCGCAACCCGTTGATTATCTTTGTTTGAAAACATCAACACATGTGCGGAATTGTTGGATACACCGGGCCCCGTGAAGCCTATCCTGTTATTGTAAAAGGTTTGAAGCGCCTCGAATACCGGGGCTATGACAGTGCCGGTGTGGCACTCCACAACGGAGGTCTTAAAGTTTATAAAAAGAAAGGAAAAGTAGCTGAGCTGGAAGAAGAAGCCGTAGGGAAAGACCTGCATGCCCATATTGGTATAGGCCATACCCGCTGGGCCACTCACGGCGAACCCAGCGACCGGAATGCCCACCCCCACCTCTCTGCCAGTGGCAGGCTGGCAATGATCCACAATGGCATCATTGAAAATTATGCGCAGCTAAAAAATGAACTGGTGAAAAAGGGATATGTATTTAAAAGTGATACAGATACCGAAGTGCTGCTCAACTTCATTGAAGAAATAAAAACCAATAATGAATGCTCGCTCGAAGAGGCAGTGCGAATAGCCCTCAAGCGGGTGGTAGGAGCCTACGTTATCCTGCTGCTCGATACTGATATGCCTGATACCATCATTGCCGCCCGCAAGGGCAGCCCGCTGGTGATCGGCATTGGCAAAGGCGAACATTTTCTTGGCTCCGATGCCTCTCCTATGCTGGAGTATACCAAGGAAGTGGTGTATGTAAATGACTATGAACTGGCCATCATCCGGCCGGATGAGCTGATCTTAAAAAACCTGGGCAACGAAAAGCTGACGCCCTATGTACAAAAGCTCGATATAGAGCTGGCAGCAATTGAAAAAGGCGGCTACGATCATTTCATGCTTAAAGAAATTTTTGAGCAGCCGCAAACCATTTACGACTGCCTGCGCGGCCGCCTCGATGCAGAAGCCGGCACCATTACCATGAGCGGCATTCAGCAGTATGCAGAACAGATCATCAAGGCCAGCCGCATAGTGATCATCGCCTGCGGCACAAGCTGGCATGCAGGGCTGGTGGCTGAATATATTTTTGAAGAGCTCTGCCGCATCAATGTGGAAGTGGAATACGCTTCAGAGTTTCGCTACCGCAACCCTGTGATCAGTCCCGGTGATGTTATCATTGCCGTATCGCAAAGCGGTGAAACAGCGGATACACTGGTAGCTATTGAAACAGCTAAAGCCAAAGGCGCCATCATACTTGGCGTGGTAAACGTGGTAGGCTCTTCCATTGCCCGTGCTTCTCACGGCGGAGCCTATACGCACGCAGGGCCTGAGATTGGCGTGGCCAGTACCAAAGCTTTTACCGCACAGCTTGCCGTGCTCACCATGATTGCATTGAAGATTGGCTATACCAAAGGCAGCATATCGCAAAACCGCTACAACCGGCTGCTGAAAGAGCTGAATGAAATACCGGAAAAAGTAGCCTGGATATTAAGAAATACAGATGCCATTAAAAAGCTGGCAGAGAAATATAAAGATGCCAGCGATTTTCTCTACCTCGGCCGCGGCTATAATTTCCCGGTGGCGCTGGAGGGAGCATTGAAGCTGAAAGAAATCTCCTACATACACGCAGAAGGCTACCCGGCTGCAGAGATGAAGCATGGCCCCATTGCGCTGGTAGATGAAAAGCTGCCCGTAGTGTTTATTGCCACCAAAGATGCCTACCATGAAAAGGTGGTGAGCAATATGCAGGAAATAAAAGCCCGGAAAGGAAGGGTTATCTCCGTGATCACAGAAGGAGACACCGTATCTGAATCCCTGTCAGAAGATGTGATGATAGTGCCGGAAGCAGATGAAATAGTGGCCCCGATGCTGAGCGTGGTGCCGCTGCAACTGCTGGCATACTATATCGGCATAGCTAAGGAGCTGGATGTGGATAAGCCCCGCAACCTGGCCAAGTCAGTAACAGTAGAGTAGCCTTACTGATAGCTAATAGTTGATAGCTATTAGCTATTAGAAGAACAACCTTAAACCTTAAACTTTGAACTTTAAACTTTCAACCTTAAACCTTGAACTTTAAACCTTGAACCCTATCATCAAAACACCTCTTGCCCGGCTGGGCTATGATTTTATTGAGCCCGAATACCTTCCTGCGGGAAAAGATGAGTATTACCTGCGCTTTGCGCAAAACCCGGATCAGGATCGCTATCGTACACTGACGGCTGAAGAAATAACAACCCTGACCGCAAACGGTAATGAATCATCTGATTGGAGCCAGGTATTTGTCAGCAAATCCTTTTATCCTCAACAGGTGCAGCAGTGTAAATTTTACGGGCTGGTACGCATTGGCAATATTGAGCCGGTATACCTGCAGTTTCATGATATACGGCTGCCCGCAGGGCTGTACAACAGTACCATTATCAGTTGCGATATAGGAGATAACAATGTAGTGAATAATGTGAACTACATGAGCCACTACATCACCGGCCGGGAAGTCATCCTGGTGAATGTAAACGAAATTGAAGTATCCAACCATGCCAAGTTTGGCAATGGTATTATACGGGAAGGGGAAAAAGAACCGGTGCGTATCTGGCTGGAGATATGTAATGAAAATGCAGGCCGCAGTATCCTGCCTTTTGATGGCATGCAAACGGGCGATGCCTGGCTCTGGTCACGCTACCGGGATGATGAAAAGCTGCAGCAGCAGTTCAGGACATTTACAGAAAAGCAGTTTGATAAGCTGCGCGGCTACTATGGCACTATCGGCGACCGTACCGTCATTAAAAATACCCGTATCATCAAAGACGTAAAGATCGGGACGGATGCCTATATCAAAGGAGCCAATAAGCTGAAGAACCTGACCATCCATTCTTCGGACACTGCGCCAACACAGATCGGGGAAGGCTGTGAACTGGTGAATGGTATCATTGGCTATGGGTGCAAAGCA
Source organism: Chitinophagaceae bacterium (assembly GCA_035326305.1). GTDB lineage: Bacteria > Bacteroidota > Bacteroidia > Chitinophagales > Chitinophagaceae > DAOLFO01. The sequence continues at coordinate 1,074 of DAOLFO010000294.1, read as the reverse complement.
TTTTATGGTGTAAAAGCCGTTCGCTTTTTCCTCGCTTCCCACTCCCAGTTAAAATATGGCGCCAGGCTGATCAACTCTTTTCTTGGCGACAACTCCACTATCTCCTGCTGCGAAGTGTTAAACTCGCTTATCTTCCCGGCACATGAGCAGCACCACAATAATTCTTTTCTCTGTGCCGCTGTGCTGAAAGGACAGAGCAATATGGCAGCCGGGGCAACGATTGGCTCCAATCATAACTCCCGCGGTGCCGATGGTGAATTGATAGCCGGAAGGGGATTCTGGCCCGGCCTCTGCGTCAGCCTGAAGCATAATTCGCTCTTTGGCTCTTTTACCATTATTGCCAAAGGCGATTACCCGGCAGAGCTGCATATCCCCCTCCCCTTTTCACTTATCAGCAATGATGTGGCGAATAACCAGCTTATCATCATGCCCGGTTACTGGTTCATGCATAACATGTATGCGCTGGCCCGCAATGCCGGTAAGTATGAAAGCCGCGATAAGCGGACATTGAAAAACCAGTACCTCGAATACGACTATCTTGCTCCCGATACCATTAATGAACTGATGGATGCTCTCGGCATCCTGCGAAAAGCAGCAGGCAGGAGCCTCAGCAAAGAAAAAATCACCGACAGGGAAGCCCTCAAAAAAGGAGAAAAAATACTGGCTTCCGGCAAAGACATCAGCAAAAAAGAAATACTGCTGGAAGGGGCAGAAAACAGCAACCGCAAAGTGCGCCTAGTAAAAGTGGCAGAAGCCTACCGCATTTTTAAAGAGCTGATCATTTATCATGGTACAGAGCAACTCCTGCACCTGGCCGCAGGTAAAGATATTACTTCAGTAAAACAGTTGATAAAAGAAGCCGGCCCATTTAAGCGACACTCCTGGATCAATGCAGGCGGGCAGCTTATCCCCGCACCTGCTGTAGATAATTTGCTGCAGCAGATCCGGTCGGGAAAAACGGCTGACTGGGACAGCGTACATGCTTTTTATCACCAGTGCAGCAGCGAATATCCCGTACAGAAAGCCAGGCATGCCATTGCAGCCATGCTGGAGCTAACAGGTATCAGGCCGGCC
>DAOLFO010000293.1:0-4206 GCA_035326305.1 Chitinophagaceae bacterium | reverse complement strand
CGCCGGCCCCGCGGTCGCAATAAGAAAGATCAGAAGAAACCCACAACCGCCAGTGGCTGCCTGTTTTCATCAGCGGTATAGCTATCTGCCAGCCTTTGATCAATGCCTGCAGCGGGGCTGTGAATGGCTGGTTGCGCCGGAAAGAGCTGTCAAACTCTTTACCATCGAGCAGGGCTCCTTTATAATGTGCCTTTATTTTATCAGTAAGGACAGGGCTATTACCTTCTCCTTCTTTCAGCACTTCGTACTGTATACCTTCCGGAAGCGTGTTCACCCCCGGTTTATCTTTATTAATATTCATGAAGGCTGCTCCGGCCTCTTTCTGCGCCTGTATTTTTCCGTTCATAAATTCTTTCAGTTTATTTTGAATGCTCATAAGCGGGGGTGAGTTATGAGTTACGAGTTGTGAGTTCTTAGTTTTTAGTTTTGAGAGGAATAGTTTATGGTTGGGTGAAGTGGTTGCTAATTTTTAATTCTTAATTAAAATATAGCAATTAAGAATAGCTGCAAAAACTTCAAACCTTAAACCTCCTCATCCTTCCCTCAGCGAATGGCCTGTCAGTTGAATGAACACATCCTCCAGGTTAGCTTTCTTTACTTCTTTAGGTCGTTCAAAACCGGAAGCCACCAGGTTATCTATCAGCGCATCAGGAGAATCAAGCGCCACAATCTGGCCGCTATCCACAATAGCAATACGATCACAGAGATATTCCGCCTCATCCATATAATGCGTAGTGATAATAACGGTAGTGCCCCGCTGCCGGATAGCTTTTACCAACTCCCACAAGCTGCGCCGTGCCTGCGGATCGAGGCCGGTGGTAGGCTCATCCAGGAAAATAATACGGGGCTCATTGATCAGCGTGGTAGCTACGGAAAAACGCTGCTTCTGCCCGCCGCTCAGGTTTTTAAACTGGGCCCGTGCTTTATCTTTCAGGTTGACCATTTCAAGCAGCTCCATAGCGCCCACCTGGCGATTGTACAGGCCGCAAAACAGTTCAATCAGTTGCAACAGGTTTAAGCCGGGATAGTAGCCGCTCGACTGAAGCTGCACACCAATGATCTTTTTGATCTCAGCAGGAGATTTGTCAAGATCATAGCCATCCACCCATACTTTTCCACTGGTTTTTGAGCGTAAGGTTTCAATGATTTCAAGTGTAGTGGATTTGCCCGCACCATTTGGTCCCAACAGCCCGAATATTTCTCCTTCCCTGACATCAAAGGAAATGCCTTTTACTGCCTGAAAAGAGCCGTAATTTTTTACCAGGTCTTTTACAGAGATAATTGTGTTTGTCTCCATGCGTGCAATTTACGCAATTTGACGATTGCACAGCTTTGCCCGCAACTGCCCGGGAGTCCTGTTATCAGGCCCGTTGTTCGGTTTCACCCGTAAAAAATCCGGCTTCATCGTTTATTTTTTTCACCCGGGTACTGAATTTGTACCTTCATTTACCTAAAACAACTTTTTATGAAACGAATCCTCTTAACGATTTGCGCAGCCGCAGGCCTGCTGCTTGCCTGCAACAACAAAGAAGACAAAACGGACGGGACCACCACGCCGGAAGTAAAAGAAGAAGCCTGGGTACCGGTTGACTCCGCTACCATGATGAAAAATATGATGGAGTACGGCACGCCGGGCCCTATGCATAGCCTGCTGGCTTCCTGGGACGGCACCTGGACCGGGGAAATGACCATGTGGGACTATGAAGGTGCCACTCCGTATACAGCCGCCACCACAGCCGTTAATACCATGCTCATGGACGGGAAATACCAAAGCAGCACCCACAGCGGCAACATGATGGGGATGCCCTTTGAAGGCCGGAGCATTATGGGCTATGACAATGCTACAAAAAAATTCACTTCCGCCTGGATTGACAATTTCAGCACAGGCATTATGATCATGTCCGGCACCTGGGACGATGCTTCCAAAACCATGACCCTGACCGGCACCACACCCGACATCAACAGGCCCGGCAAAGAATGCAATATGAGAGAGATTTTCAGGGTGGTGGACGAAAACACACAATACATGGAAATGTACGGCCCCGATCACAGGAACGGGAAAGAATACAAAATGTTTGAAATAAAAATGACCCGCAAGAAAAAGTAGTTTTTGCTGCCTGCAGCGCAAAGCCGTGCCCGGACGGGCACGGCTTTGCTATTTTATCCTCTCCGCCAGGGCAGCAAACTTTTGCTGCTTTTCCAACATATTAGTATTTTACATCAAATAAACCTTATGCCTGTCATTCCCTCCCGCTTATCCGAGCAGGGTTTCGGATTCGCTGTATTCCCCGATGTACTCATTTATGATGAGCCCGGTGGTAAAACCATCCAGCATTTACTATTTGGCGATTACATCACACCGCCTAAAAAACCATCCGGCAACAGCTATAAAAAATGGACCAGCCAACTGGCAAAAACAGTCAATGGCAAAGACTGGCTGCAGGTACGCAGCCGGCAGGAAGAAGGCTGGATATTGCTTAATGAAATACAAACAGAGCGTACGCTGGAAGTAAACTTTGTAGACATTGGCCAGGGAGATGGCTGCCACCTCGTAACACCTGCCGATGAACATTTTATTATTGATGCCGGTGAGGGTGATAATATGTACCGGTTTTTACGCTGGCGGTTTAACCTTGCCAGGCCGGGCGGAAAGCTGCCTAAGTTTTATGCCATGATCTCACACCCGGATCAGGATCACTGGAAAGGCTTTGAATGGCTGCTTTCCAAACCTCCGGCCAACCAGAACCGGCGTATCAGCTTCAGCAAACTGTATCACAATGGTATTGTACAGCGATCCGGCAATCGTATTGGCGATATTGCTGATGCCGGCAATGAAAAATACCTCACAGATTTTTTGCTGCTGCAGCAGGAAGTGACAGCCGTACTGGAGCAGGAAGGAAGCAAGAGCAATTATGAAAAATTTCTGACCGGGGCATTAGCCAACTTTCCCGGGCTGGAAATAGAAACTGTTTACAATGGATTTTCCGATACTAACATCCTGTATAGCGATGAAAAGCTGGAGCTGGAAATACTGGCCCCGGTACCGGAAGACATCAATGGCCAGCTCATGCTGCGGTGGTTTGACGCAACCAGGAGTGAAATAGCCAAAACAAAGAACGGCCACTCTATCGTGCTGGTGGCAAAAATCGGGAAGATGAAAGTGCTGCTCGGTGGCGATCTCAACTCCCGCTCTGCCGATTACCTGATGGAGCACTACAGCGGGCAGGATGTGCGGCTGCTGCGGGCGCAAATGGATAACGCCACACCGCAGGCGCTGCCGGCTTTTCAAAAGAAAATGCAGGAGATCATTGACACCTGCCGCAACTATTTTCAATCGGAAGTGGCCAAGTCCTGCCACCACGGCAGCCATGATATAACCAATGAACTGCTGGCCGCCATCAACCCTATTGCCACCGTCATTTCCAGTGGTGATGAAGAATCGCACTGCCATCCACGGCCGGAAACTCTGGGCGCTATCGGCAAATACGGACGCGGTGAACGGCCCCTGATCTTTAGCACTGAGCTGGCCCGCTCTTCCCCGGAGTACATTCAATTAAAAGCAGCAGCTAATCCCACAGATAAAACAAAGCAAAGGGTTGTTTCCACTTATGGCATGATAACCCTGCGCACAGATGGAGAGAAAGCCATCATAGCCCAGAAGCTGGAAAAAAGCCGGTCATCATTCGGAAAACTGGTAAAATGGCATATTGATAAGATCATCTGGAATGATGAGCGGGGTGAGTTTATTTCTAAGAAATAATACTTCCGGAATCATACATTACCCCGTTTTATTTTTTTTACCAAATACAATACTGCAAAACAATAAAATCAACGCTCCCATCCATACCCAGAACCCAATGCCGGGGTATACTTTGTAATGCTCCGAATCGGAAAACGGCTCTACCTGAATTTCCTTGACCTGAAATATAAACCATCCAAAAGCAATTGCCAACAAGCTCAAAAAAAGTTTTACGGCCTTGCTCCCTTTCTTTCTGGCCAATACTATAAAATAAATAATATTGCTTAACCAGGGTAAGGTTGCCACCGCCTAGCCCCATACCAATGCGTGAATGCCCAGTTTATTCAAGCCAAAGAAAACCGGTATTACTAACGAAACAAGATAAGCCAGTACAGAGGCGGTACGGAGTACTTTACTAATGCTGTAGCTCTTTGCCGGCATTGTGTCACTTACAGGTGATGGCATTT
>DAOLFO010000292.1:0-4208 GCA_035326305.1 Chitinophagaceae bacterium | reverse complement strand
AATAACGGCTTCCACCACACGGGCCAGGTACCCGTTTTCAGTACGGCCGGCATCTTCTGCATAAAACTCCACATCACCCACAAAATTCTTCGCCCACTTTACCGCCTGTACGGCTCTTTCAATGATATCTTCCTGCGTCGAGTTGAACTTGGCTTTGATATGCAGGTCGGAAGTGCCGATGCCCGTGTGGATGCGGGGCCGGCGTGCCGGCTTCAGCGCTTCCGCGGCTACTTCTATATCTTTCTGCACCGCACGGGTAAGCCCGCAAACGGTTGCGTTCTTCACTACTTTTGCTATCTCCGCTACCGACTCAAAATCGCCGGGAGAGGAAACAGGGAAACCTGCTTCAATGATATCCACTCCCAGTTCCTCCAGCGCCAGGGCCAGCTGGATTTTTTCTTTGGTATTGAGTTTGCAACCGGGTACCTGTTCGCCATCACGGAGCGTGGTGTCGAAAATGTGAATTTTGCCTTCGGCCATAGTTGTGATAAATTGTGTGAGATAATGAGATAAAACGGCTCTTTATTAAAAGCAGACTTTTCAGTGGCTGCAACCGTGCTACTAAATTATCTTTGCCTGCAGCAACGGGAAAATCAAAATAGCTGTTATTTTACACGGGTAAAGTCCGGGTAAAAAAGCTAAAACCCTTTACTGTAGCGGATTTTAAAGAACAGGAATTACGATGCCCAACCGGTCAACCGATTCTCTTTTTCAACTGATAAAATCGCTGGAAAAAAGCGAGAAAAGGAATTTTAAGCTTTTTGCAAAGCGTAATTCCTCCAGCGATGACCTGAAGGTGGTCCTGCTGTTTGATGCGCTGGATAAAATGCAGGACTATGATGAGGCCCAGTTGCTGCGCAAAAATCCTATCCTCAAAAAAAAGCAGCTCTCTAATATCAAAGCTCATCTCTACAAACAATTGTTAGCGAGCCTGCGCATCATCAAGGATGAAAATAATATAGATATCCAGTTGCACGAGCTGATGGATCATGCCCGCATACTTTTCAATAAAGGGCTGTACCTGCAAAGCCTGAAGGCATTAAAGCAGCTAAAAGACCAGGCAAGGTCGCACCACCAGTTTACTTACCTGCAGCAGGCTTTATTTTTTGAGAAAAAAATTGAAGCGCTGTATATCACCCGCAGCATGCAGGACAGAGCGGACGAGCTGACCGAAGAAGCGGATACGGTAAATGAAACGCTGACACTGATCAACAGGCTGTCTAATCTTTCCCTGCAGCTATATAGCTGGTATATTCAAAACGGGCATGCCCGGAATGAAAAAGATATTGCGGATGTGCAGCAGTTTTTCCAGTCAAAGCTGCCTGCAGATGCAGCGCTGGCCAAAGGTTTTTATGAAGAGCTGTACCTCTACCAGTGTTATTGCTGGTACGCTTTTATCCGGCTTGATTTTCTGCAGTACTACCGCTATTGCCAGCGCTGGGTGGATTTATTTGATAAAAACCCATCTATGCTGGCGGTGGAGACAGCAAGCTATATCAAGGCTATGCACAACCTGATGTCAGCCCATTTTGATTTGCTGAATCATGAAAAGCTGGCGGAAAGCATTAAAAAATTTGAACAGTTTGCCCGCCATAAGCTGGTGACTCAAAATGATAATAACCGCATCTTAACTTACCAGTATCTCTATACTGCCCGCATCAATCTTTATTTTTTGCAGGGCACATTTGAAAAAGGGCTGAAGATGGTGCCCTTCCTGGAGGAAATGCTGAAGGAGTATGGCATCTACCTGGATATCCACCGGGTGCTGGTATTTTATTATAAAATAGCCTGCCTGTATTTTGGCAGCGGGGACAATGAACGGGCAATTGACTACCTGAACCGCATCATCAACCAGCGCTCCGACCTGCGCACCGACCTGCAGTGCTATGCCCGGCTGCTGCACCTTATTGCACATTATGAGCTGGGCAATTTTGACCTGCTGGAATACCTGAGCAAATCGGTATACCGGTATATGGCCAAGATGGAAAACCTGAGGAAAGTAGAGGAAGAGATGTTCGGTTTTTTACGCCGCTCCTTCAGCGTGGGCGCACATGCACTCAAACCGGAATTTGAAAAGCTGCTGGTCAAGCTGAAAAAATATGAAACCAACCCACTGGAGCGCCGGGCTTTTGCCTACCTGGATGTAATAAGCTGGCTGGAAAGTAAAATCAATAATGTAAATGTGCAGGATGTGATCAGGGAAAAGTATGCCCGGAGAAAGAAAGCATCCTGATTGTACCCGGTGGCTTCTTACCTGATGTTTTTGCTCTTTTGAGCAGAAATACAGAACTTTCCCTAATCAAACCAAAACCAACCCTCCACCTATGTATTCACGCAGAGATTTTTTGAAAACCGGCACGCTGGCTGCCGGAGGGGCTATGCTGGCCCATTCTTCCTTTAGCCAGTTTTTTATTGGCAAAAAGCCTAAGGTTATCATTATCGGTGCAGGCTTTGCGGGCTTGTCGGCCGCTTATTACCTGTACCAAAAAAAGATTGACTTTGTCATACTTGAAGCCCGGGAGCGGGTTGGCGGCAGGGTATTTTCACATACCATAGATGAAAAAGAAAAACTGGTGGTGGAACTGGGCGCTGAATGGGTGGGCAATTCGCATGAGCGGGTGCAAAACCTGTGTAATGAGTTCGGGCTTGAGTTGCTCAACAACCAGTTTGATTCGCATCTTATTTATAAAGGAAAATATTACCGCAGCGGGGAATGGAATTACAGTGATGCCTGGAATGAAAAATTTAAAAGCATACTGGCCGGCTACGAAAAACTGACACAGGCGGATAAGCTGAAGCTGGATAAGATGGACTGGTGGCGCTTCCTGGTCAACAATGGATGTGAAGGCCGTGACCTGGATATACGGGAACTGCTGGACAGCACTGATTTTGGTGAAACCATCCGCAGCGTATCTGCATTTGCTGCCTTAGCGGAGTATGCGGAAAGCAGTGAGAAGAATGAAATGGACCTGAAGATTAAAGGTGGTAACAGCATGCTTGCCTATAAAATTGAAGAACAAATTGGAAAAGATAAAATACACATGGGCCATGCGGTAAGCCGTATAGTGCAGCAAATAAAAGGAGGCGTAAAAGTGTACTGCAGCAATGGCAAAGAATTTACCGGCGATAAGATCATTTGTACGATTCCCACGTTTGCCATTTCCCGTATCAAATGGGAGCCGGGCCTGCCACCGGAAAAAATAAATGCGATGAATGAGCTGCAGTATGCCCGTATTAATAAAAACCCGATGCTGTTTTCAGAGCGTTTCTGGAAAGATGAAGGCTTTGATATGGTAACGGATCAGGCGCCGCATTATTTTTATCATGCCACCAAAAACCAGGCATCTGCAAAAGGCGTGCTGCTGTCTTATACTATTGGAGAAAAAGCAGCCGTGGTAGCCAACCAGGCTGATGAGTGGAGAGCAAACATGGTGCAGCAGACATTGCAGCCACATTTTGGTGATGTAAAGAAATTGCTGGAGAAGCAGGCCAACTATTATTGGGGAAATGATGAGTACAGCCGCGGGGCTTATGCGATATACGGGAAAGGTCAATGGTTCAGGGTAATGCCTGTTTTAAGAAAATCGCATATCCATACACATTTTGCCGGTGAGCACCTGGCCGACTGGCAGGGCTTTATGGAAGGTGCTGTCAATACCGGTGAAGAGGCAGCGGCGAAAATATAGTCCGCCCAATACATTAACAGCTATGATATTTAGTTCACCAGGCAACTTAACAGCTTACCTGGTGAATTGCATCATATAAAAATTTCCATTTGGCTTTATTCCCTGCTGCAATGGTTTTACAATAACACAGATAGTATGCAGGCCGCCATCACGCGGGCCATCAACAGGGATAGTAAATACAAGCTGCGCATTATTCGCCCGCTTTGCTGCAGGCACTGTCTTTTTGCCTATTAATAACCCATCTGCACCACCGGCACGTATCTCAAAAGTATATCCCGGTATATTACCATCTGCCCAGTAAGTATACAGGCTGATATTTTTTATACCTGTGAGGTCAATGCTGTCTGCCTGCACCCAGCCGGCGGTGTCTGTAAAGGGGTAGTAAAAATTCTTATCATACCTTAAGGGAGCATAGCCATAACTTTTTTCTTTCCCGGTAAATAAAAAATAATTGCCCGGCAGCGTAATGCTGGTATGGCCGGTCAGCGGTTTTATGTTTACGCCGCCTTTATCGGTATAGCT
>DAOLFO010000291.1:0-4211 GCA_035326305.1 Chitinophagaceae bacterium | reverse complement strand
GATGGCTGGTAATGGGCGCAGGTCTGGCACATCCGCTGGATGGTGATCACGCCGGACTGGTTTAGGTGGCGAATTACAGTAAGGAGGCTTAGCAGCAGGGTTTCTTTATCGTCATCCTGCAGCTTTTCAACAGGCAGCAGCACCTGTTTTGTGAAAAAGGATGTTTTGCAGGCGATATCCCGGCCTTTGGGAGTCAGGTGTATTATATAGCTCCGGGTATCGTGAGCTTCGTATTCTTTTGTGATCAGCTTTTTCTGCTCAAGTGTTTTTATGGTATCGCTTATGGTGGCTTTGGTCATGTTAAACTCAGCAGCGAGGTAGCTTACTTTTCTTTTTTCTTCGCTGTGGTGCAGCAAAAAAATCAGCACCTGCACCTGGATCGGGCTTAGCGAAAATTCTTTGCTCTCCTGCCACAGCAGCACACGGAATGCCTGTGCGATCCGCTCCAGCGCCGCAACAATCCTGCTTGCCGTGTGCTGGTTTTGCTGCTTCAGGTCAAAGTCTGATCTTTTCATTTGTATTTGTTTCCTGCTTCAGGGCATGTAAAAAAGAAGGCGGCCTGCACAATAGCCAGTACCCGGAGTAATGGCATAGTAATGCCCCGCAAAGGTAGGATACCTAACTATGCGGGGCAAATTTTCAGCCTTTCACATCGGCCATGGAAGCTCCGAAGTTGATATGCAGGACATTTCCGTTAGGGGTTACTAATGCGGGAACAGACCTGACGCCTGCTTTCTCGGCTTCTGCTATCCGGCTCCGGTCTTCACCCAAATGGACAACCTCTACATTTTTTTCGCCAACGAGGTCAATGATGTCATGCTCTGCGCTTACGCATACGGGGCATCCTGCGTGATAGAAAATGGAAGTGCTCATGTTGTTAAGTTTAATAAGCTGCGGCAAAATCGCCGGTACAAATATAGTTAGGAATCCTAACTAATTAAATATTTTTGTACTTACCAATTCCTGTGTGTGTCATAGCAGCCTGTTTTATTTGAGCCTTGTAACCGGCAAGGAAGCGCTGCCATCGTGCTTTTCCGATCCGTTTTTGCGTAAAACGGGCACCGGTCTTCAAAATTTTCACCGGGATAATTGCCCGGGTAAGCGTTTACCCGTATTTTACCGCAAATCCATCTTGTGAAAAAAGCCATTGCCACCACCATTGCAGCCTGCTGTATACAACTGTCATTTGCCCAGCTTGCTGTAGCAGACACATCGGGTAAACTCATTGAGCAAAAAGAAAAAGTCATAACCACTTCCACTATTGTCAAAATTGAAAACCTGGGGCCGGGTATCAATTCAAGGCTTTCAGAGCTGCGGCCTACCGTTTCTGCCGATGGCAACATTTTATTTTTCATTGTAGAAAACCACCCGAAGAATACAAAGTATAATTCTATCCGCAACTCACAGGATATATGGTATGCCGTACGGAATGAGGATGGCACCTGGAGTGAAGCCTATCATGTGGGCTATCCGCTCAATACATATTTCTATAACGCCGTATACTGGATATCTCCCGATAATAACCGGGTACTTATCCGCAACGCTTTTGTGAATGGTGACTATGTGGGCAATGGCGTCAGCATGAGCGCACTTGACAAAGACGGCTACTGGAGCAAGCCGGAAATGCTGAGAATAAAAAACTACCAGAAATATGACAGGGGCCGGCAAAACGGCGCTACTATGGGGCATGATGGTAAAACCCTGCTGCTCTATATGACAGAGCAGAAAAACAGTTACAATAACGATATCTATGTATGTTTCCTGCAGCCGGATGGTACCTGGTCAGAGCCTAAAGGGCTGGGTAAAAAAATCAACCTGAAAGATTACAATGAGATGAGCCCTTACCTCGCTGCTGACGGGGAAACACTTTATTTCAGCAGCGACCGTCCGGGAGGCCTCGGGGATAATGATATCTGGATGACAAAGCGGCTTGACAGCACCTGGCAAAACTGGAGTGAGCCGGTAAACCTGGGAGAGCCTATCAACACACCTGACTGGGATGCCTTTTTTACACTTGATGCAGGGGGGGAGTATGCCTATCTTACCAATAGCACCGATGGCTATGGGGAAAGCGACATTGTACGGGTAAAGCTGCTGGAAAAAGAAAAGCCAGACCCGGTGGTGCTGGTGAGCGGCAATGTGTTTAACGCAAAAACAAAACGGCCGGTCAGCGCTTCGCTGATTTATGAAACCCTGCCGGATGGCACAGAAGCCGGCAATGCTGTTTCAAATGCGGAAGATGGCGCTTTCAAGATCGTATTGCCCTATGATAAAAATTATCTCATCCGCGCTTCTGCCGATCATTTCTTTGCGCAGTCCGAAAACCTCAACCTGGACTCGCTGGTGAAAGCCGGGTATAAGGAGATACATAAAGATCTGTACCTCGTGCCGATTGAAATAGGGCAGGTGGTGCGGCTCAATAATGTGTTTTTTGATTTTGATAAATGGGATCTGCGGCCGGAATCTTTTGTGGAGCTGAACAGGGTGGTAAAACTGCTGAATGAAAACCCGTCAATAGAAATTGAAATGAGTGCGCATACAGACAGCAAAGGTTCTGATGACTATAACTTTAAGCTCAGCGATAACCGGGCCCGCTCGGTGATGGAGTATATTTTATCTAAAGGGATTGACCCCAAACGCATCACCTCTCAGGGCTATGGTGAAACTGTACCGGTGGCAACCAATGATACCGGTGAAGGGCGCCAGCTCAATAGAAGGGTGGAGTTTAAAATAATGAAGAACTGAAAAGTATGGGATTACCTGCAGGAAAAGCCGCTATCAGTTGCTGTCATACTTCATCAAATATGAGCCAGGCCAGCAATGACAGCCACGAGCTTTTTTGCCTGTCATCACTTACCACTCATCACCCTGTACTGATCGCCTCCGCCACTTTCTCCATCTCATCTGCAGTGCCCACGCTCAGGCGCAGCCATTTGCTGTTTTCTTCAAAAGTCCGGGCACCAATGATCTGCCGGCTTTCAAGTGCTGCCCTGAAATCTTTGCGATAGCTGGTGGTATCAAAATATACAAAGCTGGTGGCAGAAGGGATATAGGGAATACTGTTTTTCTCCAGCGCCCTGTAAAAAATTTGTCTTGCCCTGGTATTTTCTTTCCGGCAGTAATCAATAAAGGAGGCCTCTTCATACGAGGCCACTGCACCGGCCAGTGCCACCGTTCCTGCCCCGGCATTGGCCCAGGGCTGCAGGTCGGCCAGTTGCCTGATGGTATCGGTATGCGCTATGGCATAGCCAATCCTGGCTCCGGCCATGCCGTATATTTTAGAAAATGTTTTTGCCACCACTAAGTTGGGATGGTCTTTTACCAGCGGGGTGGTGGTGGGCGTATTTTCAAATTCAGTATAAGCTTCATCCAGCAGCACAGTAATATGCGCCGGTAGCTGCCTGATAAAACTTTCCAGGTCACCGGCAGGCAGTACCGTACCGGTAGGATTATTGGGATTGCAGATGTACACCATGCGGGTATCCTTGTCAATCGCATCTTTCAGCCGCTGCAGATCTATGCCTTTTTTTGCATCCAGCCCCACCAGCTTTACCGGTGCGCCTGACTGGCGGGCAGCGGGCATCCACAGGCGAAATGTAGGATCGGGCGCCACGATATTTCCTTTTTGAAGGGCGGCCCGGCAGGCCACCAGTCCCAGCAGTTCAGACGAGCCGGCACCTATCAGCACATTTTCTTTTACCAGGCCAAAGGAAGCGCCGATTTTTTCCCGCAGCACAGTAGTTGTTTCCCACGGATAGCGGTTGCAGTTGTTGACCACAGCGCTCATCGCTTTGCGGGCGGCAGGAGAGGGGCCATGCGGATTTTCATTTGAGCTCAGCTTAATAATAGCTGCTGTATTATACCCGGGAAAAACGGTAGCGTCAGCCTCACGGGCAAACAGGTTCCTGCTAAAGCTGAAAGCCGCTACGGCCAGGGCGCTTTGCTTAAGTAGTTCACGACGCTGCATACTGGAATTTTTATAACAGGAAGGTACATCTTTTTCAAACTCCTGAACTCCCCGAACCTCTTGAACCTCTTGAACCTCTTGAACCCCTTGAACTTCTTGAACCTCTTGAACATTTTAAACCTTAAACCTCAAACTTTCAACACTTCCCTCTCCCGCACATTTCTATCACCTTGCAGTTTTTCATATTCCCGCCATCTATTTCCAGTGTTACCAGGGTCTTTACTTTATGCCATCCCTGCACTCC
>DAOLFO010000290.1:0-4292 GCA_035326305.1 Chitinophagaceae bacterium | reverse complement strand
CCCGGCAGCGAAACCCCGCAACTGGTAGCTGTAAATGTGAAAACGGGAAAAGCAGCGCTTTATACCGGGAGCGCACAACCCGAAGGAATGGGCAGGGGCCCCGGTGGTGCAGCAGGCAGAGGCAATGCTTCGCCTGTTAAGGATGCCGTAAACCCGCTCAACTCTCCCGACGGCAAATGGGTGGCCTATACCAAAAAAGATAATAATCTCTACCTGGCAGAGATAGCTACTAAAAAAGAAACCCAGCTAACAACTGACGGCAGTGATATGATCAAGAACGGCTATGCCTCCTGGATTTATTACGAGGAAATTCTTGGACGAGGCAGCCGCTACCGTGCCTTTTGGTGGAGCCCCGACAGCCGCCGCATTGCTTATATGCGCTTTGATGATACGAAAGTACCGGTATTCCCTATTTATGTATTGAAAGATGAGCGGGGATACCTGGAGAATGAGCATTATCCCAAGCCGGGCGATCCTAACCCTGAAGTGAAAATAGGAGTGGTGGATGTACAGACCAATGCCACTACCTGGGCCGATTTTAATCCAAAGGATGACCAGTATTTTGGCGCTCCTTACTGGACTCCGGCCGGAAACCTTTGGGTGCAATGGATGAACCGAGGGCAGGACAACCTGAAAATATACAGCATTGATTTTGCCACCGGGGCCAGGAAAGAAGTGTATGATGAAAAACAAAAAACATGGATAGACCTGGATGAAGCCAACCGGATACAGTTTATAAATGAAGGGAAAAACTTCCTGCTTAAAAGTGATAAGGACGGATGGGAAAACCTGTACCTGTATACCAGCGAAGGAAAGCTGCTCAATCAGGTAACCAATGGTACTTTCTGGGGTACCAGCATTGTAAGGGTAAATGAAAAAACAAAGACCATTTACTTCCGTGCCCGCCGGGAAAACAGCGCCCGCTTCGATTTTTACAAAGTCGGCCTTGACGGAAAAAACCTTACCCGCCTTACATTCGGAGAATTTTCGCATGACCAGATATCGCTTTCACCCAATGAAAAATATTTTATTACCAGCTATTCCAATGTATCCACTCCTACCACGATGGCGCTGGTGGACATGAAAGGAAAGATGGTACGTGAGTTGGGCAATATCAAAGGAGAAGCATTTGATAATTATGCGCTGCCCCGTACAGAATTGGTCAGGGTAAAATCATCCGACGGCGTGTTTGACCTGCCTGTTACTATTACCTACCCGGCAAATTTTGACCCGAATAAAAAATACCCGGTGCTTGTGAGCATCTATGGCGGGCCTAATGCCGGCCGCGTATACGACCGCTGGAGCACACCGCAGGGCATTACCCAATGGTGGGCGCAGGAAGGGGTGATACAGGTGGGTATGGACAACCGCAGCTCCGGTCATTTTGGAAAAAAAGGACTGGATTACATACACCGCCAGATGGGCAAATGGGAAATAGAAGACTATATGAGCGCTGGTAAATGGCTGCGCAATCAGCCCTGGGTGGATACGGCCAAAGTGGCTATGACCGGCGGCAGCTTTGGCGGTTATATGACCTGCATGGCGCTTACTTACGGCGCAGATGTGTTTACACACGGGGTGGCCAATGCTTCAGTAACAGACTGGCGCCTGTACGATACGCACTATACAGAAAGGTTTATGGATACACCGGCAGAAAACCCGGAGGGATATGCAAATACTTCTGTGATGAAGTATGCCAGCCAGTACAAAGGCCTGCTGCGTATTGTACATGGTACGTCAGACGATAATGTGCATATGCAAAACAGCCTGGAGCTGATTGATAAGCTGCAAAACCTCGGTAAGCATTTTGAGTTTATGGTATACCCGGGCGAGCGCCACGGTATTGGCGGAAACAACAGTATGAAAGGCCTGCACAATCGTAATGAAGCATATGCTTTTTACTACAAATACCTGCTCAATAAGCCAATGCCTAAGGAGTTTTTAGCCCCTGCTGCACCGAGAGGCTTTTGATATGAAAAGAATGCGATAGAAGGAGCCAGCTTTCTACGAGGCCGGCTCTTTTTTTTATATACGATTTATACTATCTGTATTTTATGTTATGGTTTTTAATGGATGCTTACCAGTAAGCAAATCTGCGTTTCCGGCTTGCTGCGGCGCAGGACAACAGCGGGCAAACGATCCATCTTTTATTTATAACAATTCATCTCTTTCCTGCTTCTTCATGCTTTATTACAAACTGATTTTTGTTTTACTGCCGGCGGATGATGCCGGTAAAATCAAAAACAAAAACCAGGAACATGAAAAAAAATATTTCTATCGCCATCTTTCTTATGATGGTATTGATGGACACCAGTTGCAAAAAAGATAAGTCATCCGGCCCTGATGGCCCGGATAAAACGGGCAATGAGTGGAAAGGGATCGGCCATTCGCCGGAAACACCTTCAGGCGCTGCTTTTCATTTGCCGGAAGGCATTGAGCTGGCAAACAATGTTATTAAAGGTTATAACAGGAATGAGTGCGCCTGCAGGAAAGAGGATGTGGCATGCCACCGCGGATCGGGTAAGCTGGAGTCTGTATGCCCGGGCTTTACCAATACGACCAACCAAACCATCATGGTCACCGTGCCTTCCGGACTGGTGATCATCGCTACTTCCACTGAGACCCAAAACGGGCTGGTGATACAGATAGAAACTTTTGAAGTGCCGGCTAACTCCACCGTTTACTATAGTGTGGGAGCCTATTGTCTCAATGCAGGACGCAGCCCTTCCTTTACCGGTGATAAATTTGAGTTCGGGCCCATCACACAAAATGAACATATCCGGGAGCTGACAGAACTGGTAAAGAACAAGCGCATTGATACGGATGATGCTTCGGCCACGGTGCAGGCAGCGCTGTGGAATATTACCGATGGTGATGGCCTTACCAGCTATGACAGGCAGGCCATTGCCGTACTTCCCAACAGGTGAGCATGGCTGAAATGAATGTCACCTGTTACCTCATTCATAAACCCACCTGCCTTACAGCGTGGATTTATGAATGGAACGGTGCGAATGACTGCAACCAGCATTCTTAAAACGAAGGTGGTGGTGCATCAAGGTCAGCATCGAGGAAATCAGTAATCATGGGTATCAGCCAGTCCGTCTTCTGCATCATGCCTATGTGAGTGGTGCCTGGTAATATGGCAAGGCGGGATTTTGGCAGCCCGTGTATATCTCCCATCTTTCCGCCGCCTTTGGCCCGGAACAGTTCCAGTGCATGTTCGTACCGTACACCATCAGCGTCACCAATAGCAAAGAATAACGGGGCCTGTATGTTTTTTACGTCCTTAGACCAATCGTAAGGTTTTAAATCTATGCTGATAACTTTTTTTACAAATTCCGGGAAATGAGCCGGGTCATTTCCAAGGCTGTCATATTGTATTTGTATGGAAGAGCCCGCAAACATTTCAGGAGTGAATGTTGCAAAGCTGGCTTCCACATCGGGCCACCAGCCATCGTGCTTGTACGTACCTGACAAAATGATGAGCCTGCGCACCTGTTCAGGATGGCGAACGGCTACCTGAAAGGCCACTCCGCCGCCCATGCTGTACCCAAGTATATCAGCGCTGTCTGTTTTGAGATGCCTGAGCAGTGCGGATACATCATCTGCCATGCTTTCATAGCTAAATTCACGGGGAATATCCCGTGTACGGCCATGCCCCTGCATTTCCGCTACTATTACTTTCCGGTCTTTGGCGAGCGCTGGTATGATGTGCGCCCAGTTTAACGGTATATTCATAAAAGAGCCATGCAGCAGCACGACAGGCTTGCCCGTACCAAATACTTCATAGTACATTTTTAGCCCGTTCACATCTGCATAGCCGCTTTCAGCCGGCTTTATACCCTGCCCTGCAACTGTATTCTTTTGTTCAGGTGAAATATTTTGCCCGTCTTTTGGGCGCGGCTGGCAGGATGTTACTATCACTGCGATAATGGCAACCCTGCAGAAAGTTATGATGTGTCTGTTCATATCATATTTTTTACAATACAAATTTCGCCGGTAATCTCCTGCCGCATGCAGTGTATATGCGACAATTACAGGGTTAAAGGCGACAAAGCCGCTTGCCTTATAGTGAATGGATTTATGCAGGCAGGTACCTGCTCATTTCTTCCTGGTATCCTTTTGCCACCTGTTGCGCCGCTTCGGCAAAACCGGTTCCCGCTGAAGCGTAGATGATGGCGCGGCTGGCATTTACTAACAGCCCCACATCTTTATTCATGGCTTTTTCAGAAATGTCTTTCAGGCTGCCGCCCTGTGCGCCCACACCGGGTACCAGGTAAAAATGATCAGGT
>DAOLFO010000289.1:0-4317 GCA_035326305.1 Chitinophagaceae bacterium | reverse complement strand
GGTAAGCGGACAACTGCATCCGCAGGTAAAGCAGGATATAGCAGCTTACCGCCGGTTTTTACAAATACATAAAAACCCGGTGGAGCAGGTTGTGATGTGGGGTTATGGACATTATTTAAAAGCCAATAACCAGCCTGCCGGAAAGAATACATACAATGAGGTGGTGGCATGGCTGATTGCTTATCACAAAAAATTCGGGAAGGAAGCGATGTAGCTGCCCGCAACGTAATCAACGATGAAAAAATAGAGGACGGTTTTGTGAAAAAAGTGAGAGAAGCTGTTGAGCAAAACCTCACCGATGTACATTTTACGGTAGAAAAGTTGTGCAGGCTGGTGTTCATGAGCCATTCACAACTGCATCGTAAGCTGGATGCGCTCACTGGCTGCTCGCCCAATAAATTCATTCGGATGATCCGGCTGAAAAAAGCAAAAGACCTGCTGCAGGACCCGGCCAACAGTATTGGTTCCGTTGCGCTCGACTGTGGATATGCTGATCCCGGTTATTTTGGCCGTGTGTTTAAACAGGAGTGGAGAGGGCAGTCATTGCCTGTGTAATGAGTGGTCAGGCCTGCGGTTTTGTGTACAGGAGCAGCAGGAAAGATCCTGTCATAAAACAGCTTGTGTATGCTTCAGATTTTCAACCCCGGCGGGGATATGAAATATATTTTAATGAATTCTTTCAGACTAGAAGTGGCCGTCTGAATTGTTGGGCTTCAGCGTAATGAAATAAAAAAGACAAGATTTATTAACCTTGTCTTGACCTGTTGCCCCATCGCTAGACTTTACGAACTTTCTTATGAGTGATTTGATTAAGATTTGTGCAATATCCTATTGATAATTAGGGCGATATGTAAAAGTCTATTTGACGTCATTTAGTTCGATTTCTCTTTGGTTTTTTGTGTACGTTGGCAACTGATTATTTAACTGAAATATTGTGTTGATAAATAATCGAGACGCCGAGGCTCTATAGATGAGATTGGCATTAACTTCTACAACTACAATAAGAAATTGCGACGGACGCAACTACATCTCCTCCCAGCCGGTACTATGAAACTCGTATAACTTCCAGTTTTTGCTTTTAGCAGTGGTTATATCCGCATTCGCTGGAACGCTGTTATTGTCGGGTGGATATAGCAGGTACAAAATGCCTTTACTGCTACTTGGGAGTGTGGGCAGGGTATTCAGAAAATGCTTCATGTTCGCACTATTAAAAGAATTTCTCGTGATGTCCACTACCTTAAGAGCTTTATTTTGAGAAAGGTCTAATGTGGTTATTTGATTTAATACACATAAAAACTGCTCCAAAGCTGTATTCTTTGTCAAATCCAGGGCGGTGAGCTTATTCTTAAAGCAAGCCAGATGAGTCAATCCGGTATTTTGTGTCAGGTTGAGTGCCGTTAATTGATTCCAATAGCAAGACAAATATTTTAAGGCTGTATTTTTTGAAACGTCCAGCGCTGGTAGTTCGTTGTAGCTGCAGTCCAGCGATTCCAGTCTCGTATTTTTGGCAACATAGAGGGTGGTTAACCTGTTATAGGCACAGTCCAATTCTACCAGGATGGTGTTATTCGAGATATCTATCCCGGTTAACTCATTGCTCGGGCATCCGAATTTTGTAACCTTTCCATAAATGGTGATGGTTTTGGAGGAACCTAACGAAAAGGTATTCTTATCGTCGAAACTCATCCCGAATTTTGTGGGGGTTTCGCCGTTGTCTTTGGTTCCGTTATTATTAAGGTCTACCCATATCCCCGCCCGGTCTGCGTCCGCTGCATCAATAAAGAGTTCCCATGCGCTGTTATCATCTGCGGCTTTGGTTACCTGTATTTTAGGCTGATCGGGGTCTACACGCCGTGTTCCCTTATCTTTTTTACAGGAAGCTATCAGGAGTAAACCGAAAGCCGTAATCGTGAGCGTTTTTAGGCAATGTTTCATACTGTATATTAAATATCGTAAGCAGTATGAAAAGGTCATCAGAGAATCCTAAAAGCCGCAGGATAAATCCTCTGCCCTGGTCATCCGGTGTTTGCCGACAACTGATTATCTAACTGAAATATTGGATTGATAAATAATCGGGGTGCCAGGCCCGGGATCAATAGCGGAGGTCGGCATTAACAGAATAATCGGTGGCTTTGCTGGCAATAGCTCTGCGTAAAAGTCTCAATTGGCCGGGCAGGTAGCTAACTCGATCCATGGCCATGCTGATCATGTTCAATTTGGTTTCCTCCAGAAAACCGACATTCATGCCAGAAGGGTGGGCGGCCTCGGGTTCAGGCCAAAGACGGTTTGAAAAATTAATACTATAAATAAGTCTGAACCCCTTTTCTGTAGCGGGTTTCAGCCTAAAATAAAAAAGGAAATGATAGTTTAATTATCATCTCCTTTACAGTTGCCCAAATAGGAGAATTCTCCAACCATTTCTTAAAAGATTTACAATCTTTAGCTGCTTTGAGTGTATAATGACAAACCCATTACAAATGGTAATACCATTGGCTTACTTTAGGAGCCTTTCCTTACCACCAGCCTTTTCAATTCTGGGTCGCCCATCATCCGTTCAATCTCTGCTGCCACCAGGTCATCCACGTCCTGTTTTATCTGCAAGTAATTACGATGGACAATAGCGGCATCCACCTTCCGAACTTCGGGTAAGGGCCAGTAATTGTCCTGTTCTTTTTTCAGGCCATTGTGGTCGTTTTGGACCTCGCTGTGAAATGCCTTTAAGTCTATTTTGCAATCCGGGTCATCCGCTACCATGCCGACAAACTCACCGGAGCTTAATGAAGCAATCCTGGAGGCTGGTATGGCACTTTCCAACTGCTTGGAATGGCTAATGGATGTGTCAGTGCGGTTAATGGAAAGGCTGGCTCTGTCCTGCATGATCTTCCCGAACCGTTCGGAAAGCTGTTTGGCCGTATCGCCCGTCACCTGCCCGGAAATAATATTGCCGGTGATATTCATGATCACCTCTGCCTGATCCCGGCCATAATCTTTTTTGAGCTGGCTGAAGTCCTGTACGCCCAAGCAGGTGGCTACCTTATTGCTTCGGGCTGTGGCAATCAGGCTGTCAATATTGTTCAGGTAGATGGTAGGGAACTCGTCAAAGACCAAGCTGCTTTTCAGCTTCCCTTTCTTGTTTACCAGCTTCACCAAACGGTTCACATAAAGCGAAAGAACGGCGCCGTATATCTGAATCTTCTGCGGGTTGTTTCCCACGCAAAGTATCTTCGGGGCCTCCGGGTTATTGATGTCCAGCGAAAAATCATTACCCGCCAGCACATAGTAGAGCTGCGGGGAGGCAAGCCTGGCCATTGCTATTTTGCCCGATGCAACCTGCCCTTCCAACTGTTCCATTACATCGTTCAGGTAGGCATTGACGAAGGGGTTTATCAGCACCTCAATTTCCTTTTCACTCCGAAGGATGGAAAAGAGCTTGTCGTATTCTACCTGCATCAACTCTATCACATGGGGCAGGGTACAAAACTCTCCATCCTGGTATTTTCGCAAGTACCAGATGATAGCTGTTAAAAAGTTGATGGGCGACTCTACAAAGAAATCCCCCTGCCTTTTTATCCATTCCCGGTTAAGTCCCATCAGGATGGTACGGGCAGATTCAGCCGCATCGGTAATGTCCAGCATATTTTCCTTGTCCAATGGGTTGCAGCGATGGCTGCGGGACAGGTCATCAAAATTTATCACATAAAAGGCCGGCGGGATTTTGTAACGATGCCGGTTCTTCAGGTAATGATTGTAAACAATAATGGTCAGGTCGTCAAACTTGAAATCATAGACGAACATGGAAAAACCTTTTGTTAAATGCTGTGTGATCAGGTGACGGATGATGAAATAACTTTTCCCTGAACCCGGGGACCCGCAAACGAGTACAGCCCGGAACGGGTTGATGATATTGATCCAGCTTTTGCGAACCTTACCTTTCAAATGATATTTGGCAGGCAGGTTAATGCTGTACTCATTCTCCAGCAACCTTTCTTCCTGGGGGAAGGTTTCGTTTTCCTTATTGAAGATGTCTTTGTTGTTCAACTTTTGCCGGATGATCCGGGACAGCAATGTACCGCCCGTCAGTACCATGATAAACCCGGCCACAGCAAGAACCATATATACCATCGCCACATGAGTAATGGATGCCGGTATGAGCAAGCTGAAATAGCTCCCGAAATAAACCAGCAGCCCCGGAATGATATAGGCAAAAGCGGTCTTGTAATTCAGCTTCTCATCTTTTTTGCCTTTTGCTCCCAACAGGGAAATAACCAGCATCCCCAATGCAATCAGCTTGGCGGTATTGAACTGCCCGAACAACCC
>DAOLFO010000288.1:0-4336 GCA_035326305.1 Chitinophagaceae bacterium | reverse complement strand
GGACTTGGGGAATAATGTATACCGGGCAAGACTTACGGTACAGGCAGCCCGGCCGGTATACAACTCTATGTATGATTCTCCCATCATCAATTATATAGACAACGAAGTAGTATTCAGGTACCAGGAGTTTCAGCCTATTGAGTTTAATGAAAACAGGGTGCAGGGCAATGATCCGCTGGCGGCCAACCTGACTGCCGTATTTGCTTACTATATCAATATCATCCTTGGCTTCGATTATGGTTCATTTGCAGTGAGGTCAGGAGATGAATATTTTAAAAAAGCCTGGAACATTGTCAACAACTCACCGGAAGGTAAGGATATTGCCGGCTGGAAATCTTTTGACGGGCAGCGCAACCGCTACTGGCTGGCAGAAAACCTGAACAATAACAGATTTGCCCTCATACACGATGCGCTATACACTTATTACCGCACGGGCATGGATTTGCTGTATGAAAATCCCGATGAAGCCCGCAATGGTATTCTCAACAGCCTGAACTTTCTCAATACCATGAACTCGGAAAACCCTAACTCTATGATCCTGCAATTTTTCTTTCAGGGCAAGAGTAACGAGCTGATAAAAACTTTTTCGCAGGCAAATACTGATCAGAAATCAAGGGCCAGCGACCTGCTGTCAAAGCTGGATATAACAAACGCATCGGCTTATAAGGAACTAAAATGAAGCGGATCCCTCTTTTTATTTTAATGTTGTTTACTGTCTTTCTTTCTTTTCATTGCGGTGATAAAGACAAGAGGCCGTCAGGGGTGCTGGCCGCTGAGAAAATGGAAAATGTATTATGGGATATGATGCGTGCCGGCGAATACCTGAACACGCATGTGCTGTATACAGATACTTCTATTGATAAAGTGGCGGAAAGTAAGTTGTGGTACGATAAAATATTTACCATTCATGGCATTACAAAAACGGATTTTGATAAAAGCTTCAAATGGTATAAGCAAAATCCCGGTAAAATGGCCGTGCTGATGGACTCTATCAGTAAGCGGAAACCTTACGAATACCTTTCCAAAGAAATACCTGCTGTATCGCCTGATACAGTGCCGCAGCAACTGGTGCCTGCTGATACCTCCCGGCCTGCAAAGCTGCCATCATCTCCCGCCCGGCGCATACTGCGGGAGACATTACCTGTTGAATAAAACGGCGCATCATCAAACTTTAAATATCTTTATATCCTTTAACAGCGATAAAGGATGAATAAAGTATTTAGCGGAGCAAAAGAAGCGGTGCATGATATCCGGGACGGGCAGGTGCTGATGCTGGGAGGCTTTGGTCTTTGCGGAATCCCGGAGAATTGTATAGCGGCGCTTGTAGAAAAAAAAGTAAGCGGGCTTACCTGCATTTCCAATAATGCCGGTGTGGATGATTTTGGCATCGGGCTGATGCTGCAGCAAAAACAGCTCAAAAAAATGATTGCTTCTTACGTGGGAGAAAATGCAGAATTTGAACGGCAACTGCTGAGCGGTGAACTGGAAGTGGAGCTGATACCCCAGGGTACGCTTGCTACCCGGTGCCTGGCTGCAGGGTACGGCATGCCGGCTATCTATACACCGGCAGGGGCAGGCACTGAAGTGGCCGACGGAAAAGAAGTGCGGAATTTTAACGGTAAAGATTATCTGCTCGAACATGCGTTTGAAGCTGATTTTGCACTGGTAAAAGCCTGGAAAGGCGATACCGATGGCAACCTTATTTATAAAGCCACGGCACGCAACTTTAACCCACTGATGGCAATGGCCGGTAAAATAACGATAGCGGAAGTGGAAGAACTGGTGCCAGCGGGATCACTTGATCCTGATGCCGTTCATACACCCGGCATATACGTACACCGTATTTTCCAGGGAGAAAAATATGAGAAGCGCATAGAGCAGCGCACTGTGCGAAAAGGATAATCCCCGCTTTTTCTTTTATCATTTACTATCGAATATTATTTATGGCACTCACCAAAGAACAAATAGCGCAGCGAATAGCAAGAGAACTGAAGGACGGGTACTATGTAAATCTTGGTATTGGCATACCTACACTGGTGGCCAACTATATTCCCCAGGGAATAAGTGTGGTGCTGCAAAGTGAAAACGGCCTGCTGGGCATGGGCCCCTTTCCCCGGGAGGGAGAGGAAGATCCGGATTTGATCAACGCAGGAAAACAAACTATCACCACTGTGCCCGGCTCTTCTTTTTTTGATTCGGCTATGAGCTTTGGTATGATCAGGGCAGGCAAAGTAGATTTAACAGTGCTTGGCGCTATGGAAGTAAGCGATACTGGCGATATTGCCAACTGGAAGATACCGGGGAAAATGGTAAAAGGTATGGGCGGCGCCATGGACCTGGTGGCAAGCGCTAAAAATATTATTGTGGCCATGATGCACACCAACCCGAAAGGAGAATCCAAGCTGCTGCCCGAATGTACATTGCCGCTCACCGGTGTGAAGTGTGTAAGAAAAATAGTAACGGATATAGCTGTGCTGGATATAACGGCAGATGGATTTTTATTGCTGGAACGGGTGCCCGGGGTAACTATTGATGAAATAAAAGATAAAACAGCAGGTAAGCTGGTGGTGCCGGCTACCGTTCCTGAAATGACTTTTTAAAACAGGATGCCAGTCCCGGTTCCAGCAGAAAGTAGTTTCCTGCCTTTGTATAGTATTCTTTTCCTTTTCTCTGTTAGGATTTTTACGTAAGAGCTGTTCTTTTTCCCGAAAAACAGGACAGGGGGCTTAATATTTGCTCCATGCAGGGCTATACGGGATACCGTATGCAAAACAATACCCTATGGACAGACGAGCCTTTCTGGCTGCTTACAAGAAAAGGAAACCGGCGCCTGCAGCAAATGTAAAACCAGGCTACCGCACCTTTACTGGACTTGCTCCTTATAGCGGCCCCTGGACAAGAAATGAAGTACAGCACCTGCTGAAGCGTACACTTTTTGGATCTGCAAAAGCAGATATAGATTTCTTTGCAGCCCTTTCACCTGATGATGCCATTGATACCCTGCTGAACCCTGTGGCGGCCCTGCCAAATCCCCCGGTCAATGATTATTCGGAAGATGTAACGGATCCCGGCGCTGCCCCGGGAACCTCATGGGTGCCGTATCCTTCACAAGACGAAGAGCTGAACGAGTACCGCCGT
The DNA here is from genome assembly GCA_035326305.1 of Chitinophagaceae bacterium. Lineage (GTDB taxonomy): Bacteria > Bacteroidota > Bacteroidia > Chitinophagales > Chitinophagaceae > DAOLFO01. The sequence continues at coordinate 1,198 of DAOLFO010000288.1, read as the reverse complement.
GTATCATTTAAGCGCTGGTGGATGGGCGTGATGCTGGAGCAGGACAGGAGCATACGGGAAAAACTCACCCTGTTCTGGGCTGATCACTTCGGTACGGAAACGGGTACGATCCGCAATGCCACATTTATGTACCGGCACAATGATTTGCTGCGGCGTGACTGCCTGGGCAATTTCAGGCAATTGATAAAAGATGTGACCATTGATGCCGGTATGCTCATTTACCTCAATGGCTATCTCAACGAAGCATCAGCACCGGACGAAAACTATGCAAGGGAACTGATGGAGCTGTATACGCTGGGCAAAGGCCCTGCTGTGAGATATACGGAAGAGGATGTGCGCACCGCTGCAAAAATCCTTACCGGCTGGCGTATTGACCCGGATACATTCCAGGTGTACTTTGATCCTGAAAAGCATGACAGCAGCAATAAATCTTTTTCTTCTTATTATCAAAATACAACTATTGCCGGGCGTACCGGCAGTGCCGGAGCAGAAGAAACAGACGACCTGGTGGCGATGCTGCTGGATATGGAAGAAACAGCACTGTACCTCTGCCGCTGCCTGTACCGCTGGTTTGTATATTATGAAATTGATATGGCTGCAGAAACAAATGTTATTGCTCCGCTGGCTGCTATTCTCCGCAATAATAATTATGAAATAAAGCCGGTGCTGGAAGCGCTGTTCCGCAGCGAACATTTTTTTGATGTGCTCAACCAGGGTTGCTTGATTAAAAGCCCGGCGGATCATGTGGTGGGTTGTATGCGGGAGTTTGGCGTGGCATTTCCTGCCACAGAAGCGGAATACCAGGATGCCTGTAATATGTGGCAGTTCCTGGTGAATGTCACGGCTGCTATGGGGCAAAACATTGGCGACCCGCCCGATGTATCAGGCTGGCCGGCTTACTACCAGGAGCCATCTTTTCATGAGCTGTGGATCAACCATGATACGCTGCCCAAGCGCAACCAGTTTACCGACCTGATGACCTGGAATGGCTATACCCGTGATGAAAAAACAATAAGCATAGATGTGCTGGCATTTACACGCACCCTGCCTAATGCTGCCAATCCCGATGCGCTGGTAAGCGATGCGCTGGGTATACTCTACCGGGTACCACTTTCGGAGCAGGCCCGCCTGTCGCTGAAACAATCCATACTGCTCAGCGGGCAGACACAGGATTACTACTGGACGAATGCCTGGAACG
>DAOLFO010000287.1:0-4363 GCA_035326305.1 Chitinophagaceae bacterium | reverse complement strand
ATTCCCTTTCTGACGAAGGAATGATTGAAAAGCTGTATGAAGCAGCAAGGGCCGGTGTGCCGGTGCAGCTTATTGTAAGAGGGATATTCTGCATGCTGTCGGAAAATAAAAAGTTCAAACCGCCCGTCAGGGCTATCAGCATCGTGGATGAATATCTGGAGCATGCACGGGTGTGGGTATTTCACAATGAGGGTAAAGAGAAAGTTTACCTATCTTCGGCTGACTGGATGCTGCGCAACCTTGATCACCGCGTAGAAGCTACCTGCCCTGTATTTGATAAAGATATCCGCGGGGAGCTGAAAGAAATACTGAACATACAACTGCAGGACAATACAAAAGCAAGGATACTGGATAATGCGCTGCAGAATGAATATGCGAAAGGCGGAAGGAAAAAGATCAGGTCGCAGGAAGCCATCTATGATTATTTGTTTAAAAAAACACTGACCCAAATTGAGACTGGCAGCCATTGATATCGGAAGTAATGCAGCAAGACTATTGATCAGCGATGTGCTGGAAAACCCGAAAGGGAAGCCCGAATTTATCAAAATGGCCCTGGTGCGGGTGCCGCTCCGCCTTGGCTTCGATGTTTTTTCCAAAGGCGAAATATCAGCCGCCAAAGCAGATAAAGTAATCAAAACAATCAAATCATACAAGCTCCTGCTTGATGTGTATGATGTGCAGCACCTGAAGGCCTGTGCCACCTCTGCCATGCGGGATGCTATCAACGGTCCTGACCTAATCCGGAAAGTAAAAACAGAAACAGGTATAGACATCAGCATCATCAGCGGGCAGGAAGAGGCTTCTTTCATTTATGAAAACCATGTTGCCGAAAACCTGGCATCAGAAGAATCATATCTCTATATTGATGTGGGCGGTGGCAGCACGGAGCTTACTTTCTTCAGCGACGGTAAGCTTATTTTCAAGGAATCATTTAATATCGGCACCATCCGCCTGTTGAAAAACCAGGTGGCGGAAAGCCAGTGGGACATGATGAAAGAATTTATAAAATCAAAAACAAAGGGCCTGCATCATGTCACGGCTATCGGGTCAGGCGGAAATATCAACAAAATATTTTCGATTTCTAAAAGAAAAGAAGGCAAACCACTGCCGCTTGATCTGCTGCGGGATTATTATAAAGAATTTAATGCGCTGTCCATTCCACAGCGTATCAGCCTGTACAAGCTGCGTGAAGACCGGGCCGATGTGCTGGTGCCTGCCCTTCTCATTTATATTAATGTAATGCGCTGGGCCGATGCACAGGAAATATTTGTTCCTAAAATCGGCCTTGCCGACGGGCTGGTGCAAAACCTGTATGAAGAGGTAAAAGCGCAGGAGAAACAATTAGCTAATTAGTCAACTGCCCCAAACCTTAAACTTTAAACCTTTAACCCCAAACACCCCTTGCCATGTCAGTATCTGCAGAAGCAAAAAAAGTAACCACCCTCACACTGCAAAAGATGAAAGAAGCAGGTGAAAAGATCAGCATGCTGACGGCTTACGATTTTTCCTTTGCACGTATTATTGACCAGGCGGGAATAGATGTGATACTGGTAGGCGACTCTGCCTCCAATGTAATGGCCGGCCATGAAACCACCCTGCCCATCACACTTGACCAGATGATATACCATGCACAATCGGTGATACGTGGTGTCAACCGCAGCCTCGTGGTGGTGGATCTCCCTTTTGGATCCTACCAGTCCAACTCCGACATAGCGCTGGCCTCTGCTATCCGCATCATGAAAGAAACAGGCGGGCATGCCATCAAGCTGGAAGGCGGTAGTGAAGCGGTGGATGCCATCCACCGCATTGTATCTGCAGGCATACCGGTAATGGGCCACCTTGGCCTCACGCCACAATCCATATACAAGTTTGGTACCTATGCTGTACGGGCCAAAGAAAAAGAAGAAGCGGAAAAGCTGCGCACCGATGCCCTGCTGCTACAGCAGGCCGGTTGCTTTGCGCTGGTGCTGGAAAAAATCCCGGCTACGCTGGCAAAAGAAGTGGCCGCTTCTTTACAAATACCGGTCATTGGCATTGGCGCCGGTGTACATTGCGACGGTCAGGTGCTGGTCATGCATGATATGCTGGGCATCAACACAGAATTCAGGCCCCGGTTCCTGCGCCAGTACCTCAATATTTACGAGCAAGCCACAGGGGCGGTACAGCAGTATATTGCTGATGTAAAAAGCAAAGATTTCCCTTCGGAAAATGAGCAATATTAACTATGGATCCCAACCACTACCATGTCACGTAATATGGTTTTCTTAATGAAGGATAATAGTAATGGTTACCCCGGTAGTTTTCTTCTTTGTATATATAGCCTGGGGCAATTTTCAACCAGCAGTGTTGAGGCCTAAATGGCAGCACCTGGAAAATACAAGAGCCTGTGATAGGGAACAGGAAGAAACTGATGCTACAACTGATAGTATAATAATCCCCGGCCGGAGCCGGGGATTATCATTGCATGCTGCCTGCTTTTTATTGCTTGATGGATAACCCTGCTTTTTTAATCGCTTTTTTCTCCACACCCCTGCCATAAGTATAACAGAGATTGTCAATAATGTATTGCGCCTCGCCATAACTGAGCCAGTAGTCAGTAACACGGCCACTGATAATAGTGCCTTCAGAACGGTTGTAAAAATCCATATAGCCGCGGCGGCTGAGATCGCCATAAATCATGCTGCCTTCCCAGGGCGTATAGGCCCCGTTGCCGGCATCTATAATTGTATAGCCATAATAAGTTTCGACTACGTAATACGGGCAATACCCGTCGCTGTATACCACAATGCCGTTTTCCTTGCTGAGCCAGTAATCTTCGTTGAAGCCGTAACCCCTGCGGGTACAGCCGGCAAGCACTACAGCGGAGAGAATGAGAACGGAAGCAAATGTAAATATCCTTTTCATGGCGATTCGTTTTAAAGTGAATACTGATTTTTCATTTTACAGACATAAGACGTACCATACTGGTGTTAGTTTGATACCTGATTGTTAAAATAAAACGGCGGCATTTGTTAAAGAAATACAAGGGAATTGCCTCCTGGTATGCCGGGCTGCGCTGTTTTGAACTATTTTTGATCTATTACCATCATTAAAAGAAAGCCCGCTCATGAAGATTTCTTTTTTTTTAACCTGCATATCCCTGTCGCTTCTAATGAATGCACAAACAGCAACTCCGCAATACCTGGCAGCCGGCACCTATACCGGGGGCAACAGTGAAGGCATTTATATACTGGCCTTTGATACCGCAACGGGATCACTGAGGCAGCACACGGTGACCAAAGCATCAAACCCTTCTTTTGTAACCGTATCTCCTGATGGAAAATATGTATACGCCGTACATGAGAATGGCAGCGACCAGGGAGGGGGCAGCATCAGCGCTTATGCATTTAATACAGACGAAGGCCGCCTGCGGCTGCTGAATACCCTGCCAACACAAGGAGATCATCCCTGCCATGCAGAGACAGATAAAACAGGTAAATGGGTGATAGCAAGCAACTATTCGGGCGGCAACTTTACTGTTTACCCTGTGCAGGAAGACGGCAGCCTGGGAGCCGCTACTGCCAGTATACAGCACTATGGAAAAGGAAAGAATCCTGAAAGACAGGAAAAGCCACATGTGCATTCAGCCACCATATCTCCTGATAACAACTGGCTATTTGTGGCGGACCTGGGCACCGATCAACTTGTACTTTACCGGATGGCGGCTGACGGTAAACCTGAAGCGGGCACGGCCGCAAAAACAAACCCCGGTGATGGCCCCCGGCATTTTACTTTTCATCCAAACGGGAAATATGCCTATGCCGTACAGGAGTTAAGCGGTAAAATCATAACCTACGATTACAAAGACGGAAAACTGAGGCAGGTACAACGGATCAGCACCCTGGCAGATGGTGAAAAGGATTTTGCCGGCAGCGCAGATATCCATGTATCGCCTGACGGAAAATTTGTATACGCTACCAACCGTGGTAATTATAACAATATTGCTATTTACCAGGTGAATCCTAAAAATGGCAGGTTAGATGTAGTGGGCTTTCAATCCACACTGGGGAAGGGGCCCAGAAATTTTACAATTGATCCATCGGGCAGATTTTTACTGGTAGCCAATCAAAACAGTGATGAGATAGTAGTGTTTTCACGAAATAGGGAATCAGGCCTGCTGGATGATACGGGGCATCGTCTTGCTATCGGTAAGCCGGTATGCCTGCAGTGGATAGGAGGATTAAACTGATGTACGATTTACGATGTAAGATGTACGGTATAGCGAATTACGAATTTCGATTTAAGATTTACGACTGGCGATTGCTGATGTGATGATTTCTGATTTGCTGATTTGTGGTGAGCCATTAGCTATGAGCTGTTAGCT
>DAOLFO010000286.1:0-4368 GCA_035326305.1 Chitinophagaceae bacterium | reverse complement strand
ATAGCATGGCGGGTATCTAAAGAAAAATTTCTGGAAAATGTAAGCTGGCTTAATGAGCTGAAGCTGCGGGCAGAGTACGGCGCAACAGGAAACCCCTACCAGTCCGGTATCTATACCGCCTACCGCCCCACATGGACTGCGTTTGATACAGCATACCGGGTGGGCAATTTTGGCAACCCTGATTTGACATGGGAGCTGACCAAGACGGCCAACTTTGGCATTAATCTCAATATGTTTAAGAACAGGGTACAACTGGAGGCTGATGTATTTGACAGAACAACGGACAACCTGCTTTACCGCAATGATGGCCTGCCTGCTTACCTCGGCACAACAGGCTCCGGCGGCATTGGCGCTCCTATCGTCAACTTCGGTTCGCTGAAAACAAAAGGCTTTGCTATTACGCTGAATACCGTGAACATTGATAACCGTGCAGCAGATTTTACCTGGCGCAGCAATTTTAATATCTCCCATTTCCGCTCGGAAATCAAATCCACATTTGCCGGCAAGCCGCTTTATTCTACCGCCTGGTGGATGAGCGACTTCATGGGCCAGTCAGCAGTAGGGCAGGCGCCCTGGGTATTTTATGGCTATGTGGCAGAAAAACTGTTTGAAAGCGTGGATGAAATCAACAAATCTGCCGTGCCGGTACAATCAGATGGCGTGACCCGCCTGCCTGCTGATGAAACAACCGGTGTATGGGTGGGTGATATCAAATACAGGGATATTAACGGTGATGGCATTATCAATGATAAAGATCAGACGGTGATCGGCAATCCCTGGCCAAAATACACATTTGGCTTTACCAACACAGTTAATTATAAAAATTTTGATCTGAGCATACTGGTCATTGGCACACAGGGCAATGATGTATATAATTATGTACGGTACAACATGGCCAATCCTAATGGTGTGAACATAGGCCGCAACCTGTTTGAAGAAGCTTTTGATTTTGCAAGGCTTAATGCAGCCCGTACCGGTTTATTAAATCCCGGCACTACAGTGCCACGCATCACTGCATCGGATGTAAATGGTAATGCAAAACGGATCAACAGCTTTTTTGTGGAAGACGGTTCCTTTGTGCGCATTAAAAATGTAACGCTGGGCTATTCGCTGCCGGCTAAATGGTTGCGGCCAACCGGCTTCCTGCGGGCTGTAAGGCTGCAGGCCGGCGTGCAAAACCTGGCCACATTTACCAAATACACAGGATTTGATCCGGAGATCGGAACCTATGTAGGTAAGAATGTGGGGGGTGCTGACCGCATCTTCCAGGGCGTGGACGCAGGCCGTTACCCGCTCACACGCACTTATACATTCAGTGTAAATGTTGACTTCTAAAAATTTCATCCATTATTTATAAAATAAGGACAATGAAAAAGATTATGCTAAGCAAAACGGGACTGATACTGGCTATGCTGGTACTGTTTGCTTCCTGCAAAAAAGATTTTCTGAACAGGCCGCCGGAAGATGCCATCACCGATGGTAACTATTATACCACCACCGAACGGATGATGGCCGCTACGGCTGTATTGTATAACCTGGTCTGGTTTGAATACAACGATATGCCTTCCTATGGCATTGGCGATGGCCGTGCCGGTATGATGACGACCGGCGGCAGCTTTATCCCGGAGGATATCCGCTTTACTTCCACCCCGGTAGACCGCTCAGTGGAGCAGGCATGGCGCTCATTTTTTAATATCATCGGGCAAAGTAATACTATCCGCTATGGCATAGAAACCTATGCATCTGACGCCATACCGGAAGAAATGAAAACCTATGCCATTTCAGAATGCCGGTTTATGAGAGGGATGGCTTATTACTACCTGGTGCAAACGTTCGGGCCTGTGCCCATCATTGAAAGCAATACGGCATTGCTGACAGATACATCGCTTTCCCGGCATACCATTCCCAGCGTCTGGAGATTTGCCATCAATGATCTGCGCTTTGCAGCAGAAAACCTGCCGGGCACTGCCCATAAGCCGGGCCGCATATCCAAATGGTCGGCAGAAGGCATGCTGGCAAAAGCTTATCTCGCTTATGCAGGCCTGATGGGCAATAACAGCGGCACCAAAGTGCAGCAGTATTTGGACAGTGCGGTGTATTATGCAAGGAATGTGATACAAAACAGTGGTGCCGCACTGATGTCAGATTACAAGGATTTGTTCCTTACCCGGAACAATAATAATTCCGAATCGCTTTTTGCCCTGCAATGGCAGTTTAACAACCCTGCTCAATATGGCACGCAAAATGACGTGCAGGCATTTCTTGCATTTGAAAGCAATACCATTACCGGCTTTGGTGATGGATGGGGTGGAGATGTGGGAGCCGCCCGTCATGTGCTGGAAATGTATGAGGCAGGAGACAGGCGGAGAAAAGTAACCTGGTTTTATCCCGGGGAATATTATGACTGGTTCAGGTGGAAACCCAACGGTGGCGATGTGCAGAATATGATAGTGCCCAACCGTGATGTGGACAGCCGCGGGGGAAATAATAGAGCATGGGTAAAAAAATATGTAGTGGGAGGCCCCTGGGATAATAATGGTGAAATAACTTTCATGGGCACCGGCATGAATACTTATATACTGCGCCTGGGAGATGTATTCCTCACCTATGCAGAAGCGGTGATGGGAAACAGCACCAGCACTACAGATGCGCTGGCCCTTACCTGCTTCAATAGTATCCGTACAAGAGCGGGGCTCTCAACTGTATCAACCATTACTGCGGATGCACTCTTTAAGGAAAGATGGCTGGAGCTGGCTATGGAAGGCCAGGCCTGGTATGACCTGGTGCGCCTATATTATACAGATAAAAATAAAGTCTTCGATATCATCAGGGGGCAGAACAGGGGGGACTACTACCTGATACCAAACAGCAATACGAATGCAACGGCATGGACAATTGAACCACGTACTGATTATTTTGTAACGGCGGTAAGCGATGCTAATTTCTGGCTGCCCATACCGGCAGAAGAGCTGACCAAAGCGCCTAACCTGAATAAACCGCCGGTGGATTATCCATGATTAAAAATGTAAAGCATTACTAAAGCCATTCAAAAAATATTGCGATATGAAATCTAAATTATTCACAATCATCCCCGGTATACTGTGGCAGTCATTGCTGCTTATCGGGGTTATTGCTTCCTGCAAAAAGGAAGAAAGTGATTACACCAAAGACAGTGGAAAAGCTCCACACATTTCTGGTGTAAGGGCTATTAACCCTGCGCCAAATAATGTGCCGCTGCAGGAAGCTTTCCTCGGCCAGACCATTGTATTGCGCGGGGAAGGTTTTCACAGCATGCGCAAGCTGTTTGTAAATGGGTTTGATACCTATTTCAATCCCGCTTTATTTAGCGACACTACTGCTGTTGTCACTATTCCGGCAGCCATGCCGCTTTCTGATCTGATTAGCACGCTTAATACGATCCGTGTTGTGAACTCAAAAGGGGAATTTACCTATGAGTTTGCCATTAAGCCCAACAATCCGGCTATTACTTCCGGGTCGCTGGAAAACACTCCGGGAGGTGTGGAAGTAACCTTCACTGGCAGCAACCTGTTTATGATTGACGGATTTTACTTTATAGACAGCATCGTATTTCCCAACGGGAAAAAAGTGGTGGAAGCGGATATAACAGGCAACCCTGATGGCACAGAGATAACACTGGTGGTGCCCGATGGCGGATTGCAACGGGGCGATTCACTGCGCATATATTCCAATCATGGTGATGGTACATCTTCATTCCGCTTTAATAACTGGCTGTCGCCCACTACAGGCTACATTGCCAACTTTGATGCGGTGGATGGCTCCGGGCAATGGAACCCGCCAACTGAAGCGCAGAATCCCTACTATGGCTGGAGCCAGCAGCAATGGGTGGGTCAGTGGGTGGATAACCCGGCTGCCACTTATCCGAATGCCACCGGAACCTGTGTGGCTATTTATCCTTCGGCAAATGTGACACCGGGAGATGATTCCTGGTGGCAGGACAACCGCTGCATCATTACCAATACGATGCCCTGGGCGGCAAACATGAATGATGCCATCATTAATTATGCGCTGAAGTTTGAAGTATTTGTAAAAGATAACTGGACGGCTGGCAATATCTGGATCGCCCCGGGATGGGCTGACTGGGCTTTTATCGCAGAATATGCTCCCTGGAAAAAAACAGGATCCTATCGCTCCACCGGCTGGGAGACAGTGACTATTCCGCTTTCTGAGTTTCATAAAGCAAGGAGCAACCGCTACGATCCCACAGCCGATCCGCCTGCTAATATGAATGAGCTGATGAATGCAAACGGCAGTGGCGGCATGCTGATGTTCCGGCTTACTACAGCCGATGGATTTAATGCGGCAGGAAATGAAGTATCAACCGGGCCC
>DAOLFO010000285.1:0-4374 GCA_035326305.1 Chitinophagaceae bacterium | reverse complement strand
CGGGAAAGAATGCCTTTTATTTCCGGTAAAAGGTCATTTATTGACCGCCAAATGATAAAATCAGGGAGAATCTGCACCGGCAAGCAGCGCTATCTGTGCGGCGGTACGTTCGCCATCCATAGCGGCGCTTACAATGCCGCCGGCATAGCCCGCGCCTTCCGCACAGGGGTATAACCCGGCTACCTGCGGATGCTGTAATGTATGGCTGTCACGGGGTATGCGCACCGGCGAAGAAGTGCGGGACTCGGTAGCCACCACGATGGCTTCGTTGGAAAAGTAGCCTTTCATTTTTTTTCCAAACTCCCGGAATGCCAGTTGCAGGCTTTTATGCACTTGTGCCGGCAGTACTTCCTGCAGCGCCACACTGCTTACACCGGGCAGGTAGGAGCATGCCGGCAGGCTGGCAGACAGGCGGTTGCCGGCAAAGTCAGCCATGCGCTGTGCCGGGGCTACAAATTTTCCCCCGCCTGCTGCAAAAGCTTTGCGTTCGGTTTGCTGCTGGTAATGCATCCCCGCCAGCGGGCCGTATTTACGGAAAGGGGCAAGGTCTTCTTCAGATATATTGACCACTATGCCGCTGTTGGCATACGGGTTATTTCTTTTTGACGGGCTCCATCCATTTACCACCAGCTCACCCGGTGCAGTGGCGGCCGGAGCAATGATCCCGCCGGGGCACATGCAAAAGGAAAAAACCCCCTTGCCCTCCACCTGCTGTACCAGGCTGTAGGCGGCAGGTGGTAAAAAGGGGTCGCGGACAGCGCAGTGATACTGTGCCTGGTCTATCAGCGATTGCGGATGCTCCACCCGTACGCCAAGCGCAAAAGGCTTTGCCTCGAGCTTTATTTTTTTATCATACAGCAACTGAAAAATATCCCTGGCGGAGTGGCCGGTGGCGAGTATGACGTAAGGGCTTTCAAAAGTATGGCCGCAGGCGGTCTTTACACCATATATTGCTCCATTGCGTATGAGCAGGTCCGTCACTTTTTTTTCAAATAAGAAAATACCACCGCTGCTGCAGATCTGGTGACGCATGGCCGTGATGATATGCGGCAATTTATTAGTGCCGATATGCGGGTGGGCTTCGTATAATATTTTTTCTTCAGCACCGAAATGATGAAATAGTCCAAGCACCCGGTTTACATCGCCCCGTTTGGTACTCCGGGTGTACAGTTTGCCATCGCTGTAGGTGCCGGCGCCGCCTTCGCCATAGCAGTAGTTGCTTTCGGGATTTACTTCTCCTTCCTTGTTCAGCATAGCCAGGTCGCGGCGGCGGGAGCGTACATCTTTTCCCCTTTCCAGCAGTATGGGCTGTATACCCGCTTCTATAAGCCGGAGTGCGGCAAAGAGCCCCGCAGGCCCGGCTCCGGCGATAATTACCTTGTGGTGTGCATGTGCTACATCCCTGAAGCGGAAAACCGGTAATGGCCGGTGGTGAAAAGGTTCGTCAACATATGCCTGTACAGTGAGATTGACTAAGGGCTGCCTGCTGCGGGCGTCTATGGATTGCCGCAGGCGGATAAAGCCGCTGATGCGCCCGGGAGCGATGGCCAGCGCCTGGGCGATATATTGTGTAACAAGCCCGTCAGTGGCGGATTCTGACGGCAATAGTTGTAAAGAAACAGTATGCTGCATATTGGCCAGGTATTTATCCTGAAACAATGGATTGACTTACAAATGTAAGCTATCGTGCGGGTTATTAATAAAGGGTATTATATACCTGTTGGGGTGGATTTGCGCCAGTATACAGATGAAAAAAAATAATGGCAAACCGGCTTGTTTTCTTGCAGCAATACGGAAATATAGCTACCTTCAAAGCAAACGAAAGAAAGGTACCGGAACAGATTTTTACTGACCAGGAACGTTACCAGGATATCTTTTTTGCTTGGCTTGGACGGCGCCTCATCTTTTACTTACCGGCAACTTTTTGGAAGCTATAGCAGCCCTGCATTTTCATGCAGGTGGCCGTTTATTTTTTAGACAAAAAGATGAAAATGAACGCCTATTATGGTGGTCAAAAAACGACAAAAAAAAAGCTGCCGCAAAGGGTAAAAATGCGAGGAAGAAAAATTTTTTTTTAAACAATAAATGGTGATATTCGCCGTCCTGTCCAAGTTTTTTTACTGACATGCTGTGGAGAAGTTGAAGGACTGGTAATAGTAATTGCAATAGTTAACCAGATAGATAAAACTGCTACGTTACTGATGGAGAAAAATGCTGAAAAAGTATGGGCCAACTGTTTGAAGATTATCAAAGACATTGTGGAATGGCAGCATTATAAAACATGGTTTGAACCTATTGTTCCTGTATCGCTGAAGAATAATGTGCTTGTTATCCGGGTGCCCAGCCAGTTTTTCTTTGAATACCTGGAGGAGCACTACGTAAATTTATTGGCAAAGACTTTGAAGAGAGAGCTGGGAAAAGACGCCCGCCTTGAATACAGGATAATGGTGGACAGCGGCAATGGCAAAAGCAAGCCGCTGACAATGGATGTATCCGGACAGGGAATTAAAACTTTTCCGAGCAATGAAATGGACTTTCCGCTTATTATAAATAATCCCGTCAAAAACCCCTTTGTGATCCCGGGTCTGAAAAAGATGCAGATTGATCCGCAGCTCAATCACATTTATACTTTTGATGCTTTTATAGAAGGGGATTGCAACCGGGTGGCCCGCAGGGCGGGCAAAACGGTGGCGGAAAAGCCGGGTGCCAATTCTTTTAACCCGCTGGTAATCTATGGCGGTGTGGGGCTGGGAAAAACCCACCTGGCGCAGGCAATCGGCAACGAGGTAAAAAAGCTCCATCCCAATAAGATTGTGCTCTATGTGAGCTCTGAGAAATTTATCAACCAGTTTATTGATCACAGCCGTAATAATGCGATCAATGACTTTATCCACTTTTACCAGTTGATAGATGTGCTTATTATAGATGATGTGCAGTTTTTTGCCAAAGCGGAAAAATCGCAGGATGCGTTCTTTGCCATCTTCAACCACCTGCATCAGTCGCACAAGCAGCTTATCCTCACATCTGATAAATCGCCCAAGGACCTGGACGGCGTGCAGGAGCGCCTGCTGAGCCGCTTCCGCTGGGGACTAAGCGCCGACCTGCAGATACCAGACTATGAAACCCGTATCGAAATACTGGAGAAAAAGATGAAGAACGACGGCCTGGAAATGCCGAAAGAAGTTGTTAAATATATTGCTTATAATATTAACAGTAACGTGCGGGAACTGGAGGGTGCGCTGATATCGCTATTGGCACAATCTTCGCTTAACAGAAGGGAAATTGATTTAGACTTAGCGAAAAAAGTGTTACGGAATTTTGTCAAATCATCCAGTAAGGAAATAACAATAGACACCATACAGCGGATGGTGTGCGAGTATTTCGACGTGTCGTACGACAAGCTTCTGCAAAAGACCAGGAAGCGGGAAATAGTACAGGCACGCCAGATCACCATGTACCTGGCAAAAGCCTTTACAAAGAACTCACTGAAAACAATCGGCGAGCACTTTGGCGGCCGCGATCATACTACGGTGATCCACTCCTGCCAGACGGTGAAAGACCTGATGGATACCGATGCCATCTTCCGCGAAAATGTGCTGGAACTGCAGCAGAAAGTGCAGCTTGCCGCCATGTAGCCATTACTTCTTCAAAAAGATTGAATCCCGGGTACCGGCCAAAGCCGGAATCCGGGATTTGTTTTTTCTAATTGTTTGGGAATTATTGCCAGTTATCTTTATTTTTGCCACCCCTAAAAAAGGGAAGCTTACAAATTTATCTGGTGAGGTGGATGAGTGGCTTAAATCAGTAGTTTGCTAAACTGCCGTACGGGTAACTCTGTACCGAGGGTTCGAATCCCTCCCTCACCGCTGATATGCATACAAAGCCCTTGCAATTATGCAGGGGTTATTTGTATATACCATGTTTTTTTAACTGCATGATAATTTTCCGGAAGCAACCACCCCGGCAGGTCAATATTTACATGGCCCTGCTGGTACGTTTACTTATCATATTGCTGCTGCTTACTGTCAGCCGCTTTATTTTTTATTGGCTAAACCCGTCTTATTTCCCGGGCCTCACCGGCGAAAGGTGGTGGCTGATCCTGCAGGGCGGGCTGCGGTTTGATATAGCTGCCATTTTTTATGTCAATGCCGTCTATATTTTTTTACAGATAATACCATTCCGGATAAGGTACCATGCATGGTACCAGCGTGCGGCGCGGGCTGTTTTTGCCGTGACTAACGGGCTGGCCCTGCTGGTGAACACAGTGGATATGATTTATTTCCGCTTTACCCTGCGCCGTTCCACGCTGGATGTATTCCGGGAGTTTCAGCAGGAAGAAGGTAAAGGCAGCTTCCTGCTGCGGTTTGCGCTTGA
>DAOLFO010000284.1:1838-4378 GCA_035326305.1 Chitinophagaceae bacterium | reverse complement strand
CTATTTAATGTAATGGGGCTGTCAATTGATGAACGTACGGATAAATGGCAGAAGTATTTAGAGGCGGATGAGATGCCGTGGAATAGGTACTTAATCGGGAAAGGGTGGGACAATGCGCTTATAAAGGAGTTGGGTATAAATAATGTACCCCGGAACCTGCTGCTTGATGCAAATGGTGTCATTGTTTATGAGCATGTAGATATCAGACAGATACTCTTAAAAATCCCCGGTTTGGCGGTGAAAGAGTAGGCGCCCGTATTTTACTACTATATTGGATAATAAATGGCATCCATAACATACATCACGAATATACCCAGCCGTACCGATAGTTTTTTACTAAAAGCTGTTTTGCCGCATGGCCTGCATACTAATTATAATAAGCAGCTTTTTTTTCGCAATAACCTGGCGGCCAGCGCTGAGATCATTACCGATGACCGGCGACTGCTATACAGGCTGATAGGAGGATTGGGGAAAATATGGGAGCGGTAAAATACTTTAACATTTACACAATAAAATTGCCCGGAGTAAAGCAGGCAAAAAGTTACAACAAGTGTAATATTACCATGTTTTATTAAGGGTCAATGAAAGCCTGTACTCTTCCCGCTATTTTATTTCTTTGCTCCCTGTCTTCTTTCAGCCAGGACAGGGCTATGGTCACTGGCCGCTTTGCTGCAGCTAAGGATGGCCAGCAGGTTTACTTTTATTCAGATAGTGGGTATAAAGACTCTGCCACTATCCGGGATGGCCGGTTCACCTGTACCGTAAAGACAGATGACAAATGGTGTGTTTATTTTATCAGTTGCCCTGCGGTTTCACGAGCTTATATGTTCCCGCTTTTACTGACAACGGGATCGGTGCTTGATTTTGATGTGAATGAAGCGCTGGATAAGGTAGTTATTAAAGGAGATAAAATGGCAAAGCTGCAGCAGGGGTTTTATGAAGGGTATCGCCTGGCAACAGAAAAGTATAACCTGGCAAAAAAAGAATTTTCAGCAGCAACAGATGCTTTGAAAAAGAGTGAGCTGAAGGATCGGCTGACAGACAGCGGGAACCAGCTAAATGCCTATCCTGTTTCCTGGGTTGATAAAAACAGGGAATCGCCTTTTAGCCCGGCTGTTATCCGGTTATATATTTTTAAGGGGAACCTGCAGGCAGATGATACGCTTGCGAGGAGGTTATATGCCCTGTTAACACCTGAGTCGGTTGAGAGGAACCGGGAGGCAGAGCTGCTGCGTGACCAGTTTTCTTTTCATGCTGATGAATATTCAAATGTTCCGCTGGAGGAATATGCGCCGGCATTCAGCATCCTGGATAGCAGCGGGAATATAATAAGGCTAAGTGATTATAAAGGCAGCTATGTATTAATTGACTTCTGGGCCAGTTGGTGCGGGCCCTGCAGGGAAAATAACCCTGCTTTGGGTTCTTTATACCGGAAGTATAAAGCAGAAGGGCTGCACCTGTTGAGCATATCAGTGGATACTGATCCCGGAAAGTGGAAGAGAGCAATTATAAAAGATGAGATGCACTGGCCGCAGGGCACAGATCTGAAAGGCAAGGACGGAGGCGTGGCGCTTCAGTATGGTATTATTGCTGTGCCAATATACTTCCTTATTTCCCCGGAGGGAAAAGTTGTGTTGAAGAGCCTTGGCGGAGATATAAATGTAGTGGAGAAAGAATTGAAGAGGATATTTGACATATTATGAATTAATAAGAGACGTGTTGCTGGAAATATTGATATCAGGCAGATACTCTTAAAAATCCCCGGTTTGGCGGTGAAAGAGTAGGCGCCTATATTTTGCTACTATATTGGATAATAAACGGCATCCTTAATACGCATCATGGGTATGCCCGGCCTGCATGCTAAATTATAACAAGCAGCTTTTCCTGGCACGATGAAACGGAAGCAGCAGGCTGCCTGTGCGGAAAGCACTGAGCGATGATGCAGGAGCATTATGTATAATTTACGATGAAACAATTACCGGGTACAACGAATGTGCCCGGTACTGCTTAAGGAGAAAGATATACTGCGTGAATACTCCGCCACCTGCCGGTATGGTTATTTGGTAAGCGGCTCCCGCACATGATCCTATTCGTTTAATCCTTTGTATACAGGTATATAAGGGACGTTTATGAACCTGAGTGGCATGGGGCTGCCTTATGTACCCAATTTGTATACCTGTTTGTATACCATTTGTAGCTGTCAAAATCTCCATTCAGCCTTTGCTGGTATATATATTTGTCGTTTAAGCAATGAAATAATTGACGGGAAGTCTAAGAGCATTAAATGGCAGTGATGCTGATCAATACCGGAATGCTGATTCAGGTATAATATATTAACGGAAATACACAGTCATGACGGAGAAAGTCCTTACCCTGCTGATTTTTGCAGTATGCATTTTTTTATATTATAAATACCCGAAAATGAGAAAAGGGTACCGGGAAGATGAGGAAACAGATGATACCGGAGAAGAAATTCCTGGTACGATGAAAGCCGTAGTGGAGGATCTGGCCCGGCAGGACTATTTTAAATACACGGATTA
>DAOLFO010000284.1:0-1738 GCA_035326305.1 Chitinophagaceae bacterium | reverse complement strand
AAGGAGCGGATTTATTTATCCGCAGGTATATGTGATGAAGATGGCGGGTACTGCGCCTTTATGACTGCCGGTCAGTATGCCATCATCGGGCCTTTCATGAAGAAGTCTAATCCCGAAAGTATTTGGAGCCTTGAGGCATGGGCGGAAATGCACAGGCTTGATGCAGGTGCGGGAAAATAAGAAGTAGGGGCGTGGCGATTGAAATGAGACAGGTGTCATTTTTCGCAGATCACAACCGCACATATCCCGCCACCTGCGCAATATGATTATTGGTAAATGCATTGTTCCGGCCATTGATATACTGGTTCATATAACCAGCCTCCAGGTCAAAAGATTTTCCGAGGCGATAGCCAACAGCCAGGTACAGCCGGTTTTGGTCAAAAGCTTCGCCGTTTACATTTGCTTTATTCCCAAAGTTGATAAACACCTCATTTTGCAAAGCGGCAAAAAAACCTCTTTCAAATTGTTGTTGCCCTTTTAGCGGTAATACATTTCGTATAAAATACCGCACCCGGTTCGCATACAGGCTGCCGTCATTCTTTAATTCATTATTCTCCACAACTGATTTAGGCAAAAAACGCTGCTCCAGCCGCAGGCGGTGTGACATGAAGAGGGTTTTGATTTTATGATTATATACTGCCTGCTCCCAGATGCGGTGCTCATTGACATAGCCGTCTGCATCGCCGATGCTGCGATAGTTATGAATAAAAGCATAGCCCCCTGTTAATACCAGTTGTTTGGTAACATGCACATTCAGTCCTGCACGCAGCAGCAGCGTTTGTGTATGTTGCAGTTCATCTGTGCTGCGCCACTGGATGTCGGAATGAATGCTTGTTTTCTTTCCTGCTTTTACCGTGTTAAATGTAGCCAGCCAGCCACTATGCTGTACCTGGGCTTGTATATCATTAAAGAAAATGAAAGGAAACAGGCAGAAAAGGCAGGCGATTAATTTTTTCATGCCGCAAAAAAACGAAAAAGCCTGAAAGAAGCGCTTATCAGTTTCTTAATTCTCCCTGCAATAGCGGATATCTTCCCGTGCAGTAAAAAATAACCGGAATAGCGTGAAGAAAAGTAGCAGGGATGGGGGAATAATATTTTCCGGCAACGGGTAAGCGGCCTGCCGGCATGTACAGGCCGGGCAACTACTGCATACTACCCAATTTTCCAAATAAAAATTAACCGTAAAAAAGCAGGCTAATGTGTAAAAATCCTCTGATTCAGCCCCGTAAAGCGTTACCGGCGATATCCACTTTCTTTTCCACACAATGTTAATATTTGAGCGATGGAAAATAGCCGTTATAAAAATAGATTCGCAGACATCACCCGCCAGGGTGAAGGACATTTAATCAGGATTCAAAACCCGCTAAATTCTTTTCACTATGGACAATCAGCAGCAGCCATCCGCTACCGGCGGATTGAGGTTCACCCGTCGCTATACCCGCGACGATGTGAATGTGTACGACATGTTTGAGTACGACTACCGCACTTCGGTGATACGAAACCCAAGTGGCGAAACGGTGTTTGAAATGAACAACGTGGAAGTACCTAAGCAGTGGAGCCAGATCGCTACTGATATATTAGCGCAAAAATATTTTCGTAAAGCAGGAGTGCCGCAGCCGGACGGCAGCCTGGGGCGGGAAACGTCTGCCAAACAAGTGGCACACCGCATGGCCCATTGCTGGCGGGGATGGGGGGGGCGCCATGGGTTTTTTTGTTCCGGAAAAGAAGCACAGGGTTT
>DAOLFO010000009.1:0-23678 GCA_035326305.1 Chitinophagaceae bacterium | reverse complement strand
AAAATATTCAACTACGAGCAGGATCTCTGGTCATATTGATCAGTGTTGAAACGCTATTGATGCTTGTTAAAAATGCCCCTGTTAACAGGGGCATTTTTATTGCATAAATATTTAATTATAAATAGCTTAAAAAACTTTCCAAAATCGTATAATTCCTATAGGAATCTCAAAGATTTATTGTATTTTCGTCTCGGTTTTTCATAGGATATTGGATTTTAAAAACGGGGCTGGATTTCTATCCTGGCCCCATTTTTTTTACCCCTACTTTGAAAAATAATTGATAATCAGCGCTGCTTTTGCATTTCCAATGACGGCTGCCAGCTCCTCTTTCGTTTTTTCCCGGATATTTTTTACGGACCGGAACGTTTTCAGCAGCAAATCTGCGGTAGCTTGGCCGATTCCGGGTATATCTTCCAGCTCATTTTTAAAAGTACCCCTGCTTCTTTTTTGCCGGTGAAAAGTGATGCCAAACCGGTGTACCTCGTCCCGTATCCGCCGGATCAGCTTCAGGCTTTCACCATTGTAGGGCAGGCGCAATGATTCTTTATCGCCCGCAAAAAAGATTTCTTCCTCGTTTTTAGCCAGGCCTACCAGTGTCATCTTCCCGGTGGCTCCCAACTCTTCCACTGCTTCCAGTGCAGCGCCAAGCTGGCCCTTGCCACCGTCTATAATAACCAGTTGTGGCAGCGGCGGCTCCTGTTCTTCCAGCAGGCGGCGGTAGCGGCGGAATACAGCCTCTTTCATCGTGGCAAAATCGTTGATGCCTTCCACCGTTTTTACATTAAAATGCCGGTAATCTTTTTTGCTTGGCTCGCCGTTTTTAAAACATACCATAGCGGAAACGGGGTAGCTGCCCTGGAAGTTTGAATTATCGAAGCATTCAATATGCAAAGGAAGAGCCGGCAGGTGCATATCTGCCTGCAACTGCTCCAGCAGCCGGATCTTATCTGTATTCCTGGATATCTTCAGCCGCTGCTTGTTTTTTATTTCTTCTATAAAATAACCGGCATTTTTTTCCGAAAGCTCCAGCAGCTTTTTTTTATCACCGGCCCGGGGTACGGTTAAAACGATATCCCGCTCCGGGTATTCGATTAAAAAAGGAGTGATGATCTCTTTTGCATCGCTGTTAAAAGTGTCACGCAGCCGGGCAATGGTATAAATGAGGATTTCTTCGGGCGACTCATCAAGCCGCGTCTCTACCTTGCTGGTTTTTGTCTGTACGATAGCGCCATTCCGCACCATCAGGTAGTTGACAAAGGCAATATCCGCATCCTTTACTAACGAAAATACATCCGCATCCCCGGTCTGCACATTCACCACCACTGATTTTGCCTGGTAGTTTTCCAGGAACTCTATTTTCTTCCGGGTCATCTCTGCTTTTTCAAAAGCAAGATCAGCGGCCTGCTGCTTCATTTCCTCTTTAAAGTGCCGGATGACCGGTGATAGGTTTCCTTTCAGCAGGTTTTTAAGCCGTACCAGGTTTTCCCTGTAATCTTCTTCTGTCTGAAGCCCCTCGCAGGGGCCTTTGCAGTTGCCTAAATGGTATTCAAGGCAAACTTTGAATTTTTTATTAGCAATGTTTTTCTGTGTGAGGTTGAGTGAGCAGTTGCGCAAGGGAATAGTATACCGGGTAAATTCAATAAGCTCCCTTACCCTTTTTACCGAAGTATACGGGCCAAGATACTCCGAACCATCATCTGTTTTTTTTCTCGTAAGAAAAACCCGTGGAAACGGTTCGTTTTTGATAACGATAAAGGGATAGGTTTTGTCATCCTTCAGGTTGATGTTGAATACAGGCTGGTATTCTTTGATAAGTGAGTTCTCCAGCAGGAAGGCATCCTGTTCGGAATTAACAATGGTAAACTCTATCCGCTGTATCCGTTTTACCAGTTCATGTGTTTTGTAGCTGCTGAGCGTTTTATTAAAGTAAGAGCTGACACGCTTCCGTATATTCTTTGCCTTCCCTACATAAATGAGCTGGCGCCTGCTGTCAAAATATTTATAAATGCCAGGCTGCTGCGGTATTCCCGGGGCTATATGTTGAAATTCCTGTGCCGTCATTCCTGCTCCTCTTCATTCCACACCACTTTTTTTACCGTGGTTGTTTCCGGCTGGCCCGGCAGTTGTTTGATGGTGGTGATCTGGAAGCTTTGATCCACTTTCCACAACAGCATTTTTTGTACAGAGCTGTCTTTTGTGCTTAAAAATGTTTTGATAAAAATAGAAGTCACCTTATCGCCGGAAGCCTGATCTGGCCGGATGAGCACTTCCTGCCGCTGTATCAGTTCTTTTTCTGCATTGGCCGGTGTGGAAATAAACATTACCCGGTTTAAGGCATCATCATAGCTGCTTTCTTCAGTATAGCGCCTGCTGTATGCTGCTGTGCTGATATCGGGAAGTGAAAGAAAATCAGCGGCAGCATCCCGGAACTCTTCACGGGGTATATGAAGTGTATCGGCGGCCAGGCTGTCGCGGGAAGTAATCACCCTGATGGAAAAAAGTGATGTATCTATCATAGCCGCCTGGGACCGGATATAGGACAGGGCCGGAAAGATTTTCCCTTCTCCTTTCTTCTCTTTTTTTCCACCGCATCCGGCAGCTAAAAATAATGCCGCCAGGCCGGCAATTGTGATAAGATGGTTAATAGCAGGTTTCATAACGGCAAAATTATTCAAATCAATAGTTTATTCGGTACGCTGCATAAAAAACCCGGCGGTAAGCCGGGCCTTAAAAATATAAATCAGTAAATATTATTCATTTAGAGTCACGCCGATCTTCATTCCGAAATCAAACAGGTTTTCCTTAACCGGGTACCGGTTCTGGAAACTGGACAACACCTGGTAGCGTACCTGCGGCCCTACCTGCCATTTTACACCGCTGCGGGAAGTGTAATTGACAAAAGCTTCGAAGCCGGTATTGATATTAGCACGGCGGATAAGCCAGGGCACTTCTGCGTAATTTTTATAGTCGGTGGACAACAGGTAGGCCCTGTCCCTGATAATATACGTGGGCTGGATAGTACCTGCCACACCCAGGCTTGTCTTTTGGTTTCCGGCTATACGGAACTCAGCGCCAATGGGAGCTGATACTGAGAAGTAATAGTTTTTGAGCCAGTCAGACTTATAGCCGTCCTGGTTGCGGTAATATGTCCAGGTGGCTACTGTGCCCGTGTTGGTGCCATTGCCGTTCAGGTTGATGGTGGCCAGCTCTCCATTATAGCGGAAGGCTTTTATATCATACCGGTTAATATTAAACTGGACCCCACCCCGGATATTTACCCGCCTGCTCACCGGGTACCGGCCGCTAAATCCAATCTGCAGGCCCATATCAGGCTTGTGCGTCACTGCACTATTTACATCATGCGGCAGCGTAAAGGGAGTATTGGGAGAGCTGCCCGGGTCTACAGGTGCGGGCATCTCGTACGATTTATTTTCGCTCAGCTTGCGGTAGCTGATAGTGGGCGTTACAAACAATTGCCAGGAAACCCGTTTTTTCGGCGCTTTGTAGCCGCTGGTAATATTTTCAATGCTGATTTCCACCGGATAGCTGAAACCCCTTTCTGTGGCTGCCGGTGAGCCAAAAACAACAGCAGGTTCAGGCGCTGTTAATGAGCGGCTGTCAAAGAGGGATGCTGTGATAACAGCCTTGTCAGCAATAGCAGAAGGCGGCGGGGACAGGCTCTCCGCATATTTTATTTCAGGGGCTATTGGCCTGATCCTTTCTGCAGCATGATGCAGAAGAGCGGTTTTATTTCCTTCTTTTTCCTCATCCTCACTGGCGAGGGATGTTGTATTAGTATCAGTAGTGCCGGCACTGCCATACGGCCCCGGCAGCACCTGTGAAGGAGTGCTGGTAAATGGAATGATATCCGGGATACGGTTATCCCCAGGTGCAGGCTGCATATCCTGGGCCTGCTTTGCTATTAAGCCGGCTTCCGGTGCAGGTACATTTTCTTTTTTGGAAACAGGGTAAGTGGTCATTACCCAGGTAACGGCGCCACCGGTAAGCAGCAGCAGGAAAGCAAGCCCTATCCCGTACCATTTCCGGCGGGTGTGCAGGTTATTATGAATGCCCTTCCACACCTTTTCCGACGGAAACATCCGGTACTGGTCTGCATTATCTTTTAAATACCGCTCAAAATCACTATGTCTGTAGTTGCTCTCCATAACCAGTTGAACATGCCAGGGTACTTGTTACTTTTTATCGCTGGCTAACAGCCGCCAGCCAGTCTGTGTCCTGTTTTGGTTTATACATTATTTTTTTCTTCACCAGTATATCTTCCAGCATCGTCTTTGCCCGGGTGTACTGGCTGCGGCTCGTGCTTTCTTCAATATCCAGCATACCGGCAATTTCCCGGTGGGTGTATCCTTCCACTGCATACAGGTTGAGCACAGTCCGGTACCCAATCGGCAGCAGCCTGATACATTCCACAATTTGCTTTGCCTGAACAATTGCCGGCACACTTTCTTCTCTCACCTGCACCGCGGTAGCATGAATGATATCCACACTTTCGTTAAACTTCTTGTTCTTTTTGAGAATATTGATACAGGTATGTACAATGATTCTCCTGACCCAGCCCTCAAATGCGCCTCTGTTTTCAAAAGTGTGTATCTGCAGGAATACTTTGATAAAACCTTCCTGCAGCATATCCTCAGCATCCTCACGGCTGTGGGCGTAGCGATAACAAACCGCCAGCATTTTAGCGCTGTACCGGTTATAAAGTTCCCGCTGTGCCAGAGCCTCGTTATTCAAACAACCTTTAATAAGGACTTCTTCAGTCATAAATCCTTTTTGGTTGCCTGTAATTTAGACATTTTTCAGCTATAAATGCTGCACCCCCACCAAAATAAATTACCAGCTACCGGGCTGTCTGGAAAGGCCCGGTAGCTGGTAAATAATCAATTAGACACCAAAAGCGGTTATGCCAGGCCTGGCTGTTCAGGATACCAGTACTTCCCCGGTCATTTCCGGCGGGGCAGCCAGTTGCATGAAGTGGAGAATGGTAGGGGCAATATCACCCAGTTTGCCCGGTTTCACTGTTCCTTTCCAGGTATTATCAATGATGAAAAGGGGTACCAGGTTCAGCGTATGTGCTGTATTCGGGGAGCCGTCTTCGTTTATCATGTAGTCAGAGTTGCCATGGTCAGCCGTCAGGAATACCGTATAGTCGCTGGCAAGGGCGGCTGTTACTACTTTCTCCACGCACTGGTCTACGGTTTCTACAGCTTTAATGGCGGCTTCCCATATACCGGTATGCCCCACCATATCTGCATTGGCAAAGTTCAGGCAAATAAAATCGGCATCCTTTGCAGTAATATGTGGCAGCAGCGCTTCTGTTACTTCAAAGGCGCTCATTTCCGGCTTCAGATCATAGGTGGCTACTTTGGGAGATGGGATCATGATCCGTGTCTCCCCTTCAAAAGGCACTTCTCTTCCGCCGCTGAAGAAGAAGGAAACATGCGGATATTTTTCTGTTTCTGCTATGCGGATTTGCTTCAGGCCATGCTGCTGCAGCACTTCGCCCAGGGTATTTTTCAGGTCATCATTTTCAAAGATTACCCTTACGTTTTTGAAGCTATGGTCGTACTGGGTCATGGTAGTATAGTCCAGCGCCAGTTTGTACATATTATATTCGGGAAAGTCGTTTTGTGTCAGCACCTCAGTTATCTCCCGGCAGCGGTCGGTACGGAAGTTAAAGCAAAGCATGGCGTCTTCATTTTTGATAGTCGCTACCGGCTCGCCATTTTTTTTATAGATAACAGTGGGAGGGATAAACTCATCAGTGGTTGCTGCGGCATAAGCGTTGGCAACAGCGGCAATACCGTTTTCGGCAGTTTGCCCCTGGCCGTTTACCAGCGCATCATAAGCCAGCTTTACCCTTTCCCAGCGTTTGTCCCTGTCCATAGCATAGTACCTGCCGCTGACGGTGGCAATCTGCCCGGTTGTTTTATCCAGGTGCTGTTGCAGGGTGGTGATAAAGCCCAGCCCGCTTTTGGGATCACAGTCCCTGCCATCCGTAAACGCATGAATATATACCTCTTTCAATCCTGCGGCATGGCAGATGTCAATAATAGCCAGCAGGTGATTAATATGCGAGTGGACACCGCCATCGCTCACCAGGCCAATGAGGTGCAGGGGCTTATTATTATCTTTTGCATAGGCTATCACTTCCAGCAGTTTGGGATTGACCGCAAAAGCCCCGGTACGGATATTTACATTGATACGCTGCAGCTCCTGGTATACAATGCGCCCGGCGCCCAGGTTCAGGTGGCCCACTTCCGAGTTGCCCATTTGCCCTTCCGGCAGGCCTACTGCTTCCCCGCAGGTAACAAGCGTGGTATTGGGATATTGGGCATACAGGGAAGAGGTAAAAGGGGTACGGGCATGGCGGATGGCGTCTGAGGATGCAACTTTTCCGAGTCCCCAGCCGTCCATGATGATCAAAATCGCTCTTTTAGAAGACATTAGAATTAGTTTTTGCTTGTAGTCGGTATAAATTCATTGATTACGGAGTAACAATGCGTTGTAAAACTACATATCCTTCTTAAAAAAGGGTTTAAAAGCTTTAAAACTAACGGTTTTTATTATTTTAGTACCTGTGAAAAACTGCCGTATGGCATATTTTATGATTAATTAATCCTGTGAAAACATTTATTATGAAAGCAGCAATGACATCTTTTTTACTGGTATCCCTGGTGGCGCTGTCCTCATTTTCATTGGATGCACAAAATGCCATTGATAAAGTGATAGCGGCCATGCGATCCGGCAATTCGGCAGAGTTGTCCAAGTATTTTGATGATAATGTGGAAATATCCCTGCCGGGGAAAAGCGACAGCTACAGTAAAGCGCAGGCACAGGTGATACTAAGAGATTTTTTTGGTAATAATGCGGTACAGGGCTTTGAACTGAAGCATAAAGGTGATGCGCCGGGCGGCGGTGGCCAGTTTTGTGTGGGCACGCTGAAAACAAAATCCGGCAACTATCGGGCTCATGTGTTCATGAAGCCAAAATCTAATAAAGAGGTAGTGGAAAAGATCCGCCTGCAATTAAACGAATAGATCCGCTGATATTTTTATTTTCAAAAAGCCTTCCTGCTAAACCGGGAAGGCTTCTTTACTTTTGTACCCATGAATTTTGACAAACAACTGCAGCACCTTGCTGAAGAAGCCCTGCGGGAAGATGTGGGCGATGGCGACCACTCCACGCTTGCCTGCATACCGGCAGGTACAAAAGGCAGGGCGGTGCTGAAGATAAAAGAAACAGGAGTGCTGGCAGGTGTATCCGTAGCGCAAAAAATATTTGCCTGGAAAGAGCCTGCTGCCCGATTTACTGTGTATAAGCAGGACGGCGAAATAATGGCGCCGGGGGAAAAAGCATTTGAAGTGGATGCTTCGGTGCATACGATTTTGCAATGTGAGCGGCTGGTGCTGAACTGTATGCAGCGCATGAGCGGCATAGCCACCCTTACCCGGCAGTATACCGACAGACTGAAGGACTACAAAACAAAGCTGCTGGATACCCGGAAAACCACGCCTAACTTTCGCCTGCTGGAAAAGGAAGCTGTGCGCATAGGTGGCGGCGTCAATCACCGGTTTGGTCTCTTTGATATGATCATGCTGAAGGATAACCATATTGACTACTGCGGTGGTATCGAAAAAGCGATAGACAAAGCGTGGGAGTATATAATTGCAAAAAAGCCCGGACTAAAAATAGAGGTGGAAACACGGAGCCTGGAAGATGTGAAAAAGGTAGTAGCCTGCGGAAAAGGAAAAGTGTTCCGCATCATGCTGGATAATTTTAACCCTGACCAAATCAGGGAGGCATTGCCGCTGATAGGAGAGAACTTTGAAACAGAGGCCAGCGGCGGCATTAACCTGGATAATATTGAAGAGTATGCTAAAACAGGAGTGGACTATGTAAGCGTGGGAGCCCTGATACACCAGGCACGCAGCCTTGACCTTAGCCTGAAAGCAGTTATTTAAAGTCCAACAGTAAATGTCAAAAAAAAATAAACTAGGCGCCGCCGGCTATGTATACAGCACCAATCCCGATTTCCGGCTGGAAGAGGAGCAGCAGGAAGTAAGTACATTACCGGCCGGCAACCAGCTATTAAAAGTAAAGCTTGATACAAAACACCGGGCAGGCAAAGCGGTGACAGTGGTATCAGGGTTTTCCGGTACGGCAGCAGATATGGAGGTGTTGGGAAAAAAGTTGAAATCGCACTGTGGCACAGGCGGGGCGGTAAAGGATGGGGAAATCATGGTGCAGGGCGATCAGCGGGATAAAGTGTACCAATGGCTGCTGGCGCAGGGATACAGCCGTACCAAAAAGATAGGATAGCTGCAGAGGTGTTTGAGGTGAGGTGTATGTTGTAAAATAGAAGAACCAAGAATTAAAAGGTAAAAACCGTATGGCTTGCCACTAAAAACTCAAAACTAACAACTCAGAAACGCTTGCTTATTAAAAACGAACTATGGCATACAGGATAGGATCGGGAATAGATTTTCATCAATTAGAGGAGGGCCGCCCGTTTTGGCTGGGTGGTATTGAAGTGCCGCATACGAAAGGTGCAGTTGGGCATAGTGATGCTGATGTGCTGCTCCATGCTATTTGTGATGCGCTGCTGGGGGCACTGGGGCTGGGAGATATCGGCACCCATTTCCCTGATACGGATATGGCCTATAAGGGCATTGACAGTAAAATACTGCTGTCCCGCACTGTGGCGATGATAAGAGAAAAAGGATATGCTGTGGTGAATATTGATACCACACTCTGCCTGCAGGCGCCCAAAATAAAAAGCCATGTACCGCAGATGCAGCAGGTGATTGCGGATATTGCCGGGATAGCGGTAACAGATATCTCCATCAAAGCCACCACTACGGAAAAAATGGGCTTTGTAGGCCGGGAAGAGGGAGTAGTGGCCTATGCCACAGCGCTGCTTCAAAAGATAAATTAAGCAGGAAGGGCTGGTACAGGCCGCCCGTATGGGATGGGTATCCTATATTTGTGCACATGGCTGTTATCCAGGTCAAAATCGTCAACACATCTTCCAACCAGCTACCGGAGTATGCAACCCGGGGCGCTGCCGGAATGGATATACGGGCTCATATAGAGGCCCCGCTTACACTGGCTCCGCTGGAGCGTACATTAGTGCCTACCGGGTTGTTTATAGAGCTGCCCGAAGGATATGAAGCGCAGATCAGGCCAAGAAGCGGGCTGGCCGTGAAGCAGGGGCTGACCTGCCTCAACACTCCCGGTACTATTGATGCAGACTACCGCGGAGAAATTAAGGTAATATTAATCAACCTTTCACAGGAGCCACAGGTCATACAGCCGGGCGACAGGATTGCACAAATGGTGGTGCAGCAGGTGGAACAGGTAAACTGGCTGCCGGTAGCGGAGTTAAATACTACGGAGCGCAACGCAGGTGGATTCGGGCATACCGGCAAGCAATAAAAAAATAAAAGGTTTTGATAAGAGTTGTTTTTTTTCTGGCGATTGTAACGGGTATTTTAGCAACTTCCTGCCGCTCTACCCGTAAAATACAAACAGCGATTTCCAAAAAGGATAGCACTGCGGTGATAATACCGGCCATAGATAGCTCCGTTAAAGCAGATACTGCTGCCATCATCAGCCAGGCATTGCAAAAGATACGCCGGTCTGTTATTGACTACACCACCTTTTCTGCCAAAATAAACGTGGACTACCAGGGCGCCGACGGGAAAAAATATGATGTGAATGCCAACCTGCGTATGTACCGGGACAGTGCCATCTGGATATCCATTACCGCCATATTCGGCATTGAGGGCCTGCGGGCATATATTACAAAAGACTCTGTGAAGCTGCTTAATAAGCAGGATAAAATATACACTGCCCGGAGTGTGGGCTACCTGCAGGATATCACCGCCCTGCCGCTTGACCTGTATTCGCTGCAGGAAATACTGATCGGCAATCCCGTTTTTCTTAACGAAGAAGAAGTGGTTGGCTACTCCCGCAACGGGAACTCCCTTTCCCTGCTCAGCCTTGGCCAATGGTTTAAAAACCTGCTGACGATCAATGAGTCGGGAAAAATCGAGAGCAGCAAGATGGATGATGCAGACCGGAACAGGAGCCGTACCTGCCAGCTTACCTATGCAGGGTATGAAAATAAAAAGGAGGTGAATTTTTCCACCCGCCGCCGCATTACCGTGTCGGAGAAAGGGAACCTGGATATAAAGCTTGATTTTAAGTCTTACGAGTTTAATGAAACGTTAAGCTTCCCGTTTTCTGTGCCTAAGAACTACAAAACCGAGTAGCTGTAAAATTTCCCGGGAAGAATAACGTTACCCAACGGAATCCGTTATCCTTTTTTACTGACTTGTAAAAACAATAAAGTAATGATGAGTAAAAAACTGGTCGTTCTTATCCTTTCCCTGACTTCCTGCGCCCTGGCTTTTGCCCAGGAACCCGGCAAGGCAGAACTGGAGCAGGAGCGCAAGCGCCTGCAGCAGGAAATGCAGGAAATACAGAAAATGTATGATGACGCAAAGGGGCAGACAAAGCAGTCGCTGGGCCAGCTCAACATGATTACCCGCAAGATCAACCTGCAGGAAAAATATATCAGCAATATCAACAAAGAGCTGCGCTATATTGACGATGATATTTACCTGAGCAACCTGGAAATATACCGCCTGCAAAAACAGTTGGATACGCTCAAGGCGGAGTATGCAAAAACAATTGTATACGCTTATAAAAACCGGAGCAGCTACGATTATGTAAACTTTATTTTTTCCGCCAATAGCTTCAACGATGCGATACGCCGGGTAGCATATCTCAAAAGCTACCGGGCATACCGGGAAAAGCAGGTGAAAATTATCAACGAAACCCGCGACCTGATAGCCCGGCGCCAGCAGCAGCAGATTGAGCGTAAAGATCAAAAAAGCGAAACCCTGAAAGCACAAACATCAGAAAGGGAAGAACTGGCAAAGCAGAAAAAAGAAAAAGATGCTGTAGTGTCAAAACTGCGGGCCAATGAAAAAGATATACAGCGTGAGCTGGCGCTAAAAAAGAAAAAAGACCGTGATATAC
Source organism: Chitinophagaceae bacterium (assembly GCA_035326305.1). Classification (GTDB taxonomy): domain Bacteria; phylum Bacteroidota; class Bacteroidia; order Chitinophagales; family Chitinophagaceae; genus DAOLFO01. The sequence goes on along the minus strand of DAOLFO010000009.1, from coordinate 12,611 downwards.
AAAATGCGATACAGGCTATAGTAAGAAGGGAAATAGAAGCAGCTAAAAAGAAAGAGGCGGATCGCCTGGCTGCAGAGAAGAAAGAAGCAGACCGCCTGGCAGCAGAGCGGAAAAAAACAGAAGCGGCTAACCCCGGTACGGTAACGCCGGCTCCTAAAGAAGAAGTGGCGGCTACGCGGCCTGCATCCAAACCTACCAGCTACCTGGAGATGAATGCTACCGATGTAAAGCTGGGTGCTGATTTTGCCAGCAGCAAGGGAAAGCTCCCCTGGCCATTAGACAAGCATGTAGTGCTGGTTCCCTTTGGAAAATATGAGGTGGATGGGTTTAAAGGAATCGTAGGTAATAACTCGGGGCTTACGTTAGGGACTGTACTGGGCTCTTCGGCTAAGTCTGTATTTGATGGAGAAGTAGTGGGCATACATAATTACGGGGATGGTGCTGCAGTGGTAGTGCGCCATGGTAAGTACATTACCACCTATAGCAATCTTAGCTCGGTAAACGTTGCCAAAGGTGCACGGGTAAAGACAGGGCAAGTGATTGGTAAAGTAGGCCCTGACGATACAGGCTCTGGGGGAAAGCTGGATTTTATGCTGATGATAGAAAGCAATGTGGTCAACCCGGCTGCCTGGCTGAGATAAGGAAATCAGCTTTTCATAAAACATTAAATGCCCGATAACATCTATCGGGCATTTATTTATAAGAAACGTTCATACAACTGCTCATACAGCGGTATGATCTGCTGTATATCATATTTGCGGGCATGGGCTGCTGCCCTTTCTTTAAACTGTTTCAGCACACTGTTGTCTTGTAATATATCCAGTGCATAGCGGCTCATGAGCGCTATATCTCCTACCGGGGCGGTATACCCGGTTTCACCCTGTATATTGATTTCTTTTAAGCCACCTGCATCGCTCGATACCACAGGCACGCCGGCTGCCATCGCTTCCAGCGCAGCAAGGCCAAAGCTCTCATACTCGGAAGGCAGCAGGAAAATATCGGCAATGGCAAGTATATCTTCAATTTGCTCCTGCTTGCCTACAAAACGTATTTCATCACCAATGCCCAGCTCCCGCCCCAGCTCCTCGGCTGTCTGGCGCTCCGGGCCATCGCCTACAAAGAGCAGCCGGGATGAAATATGCTTATTCACCTCGTAAAATATTTTTACCACATCCTGTACCCGCTTCAGCTTGCGGAAGTTAGAAGCATGGAGAAATATGCGCTCATTATTAGGCGCTATCACTTTCCGGAAAGCATCAATAGGCTTACGGGCAAAGCGCTGCACATCCACAAAATTGTAAATGACGGCAATATCCTTGTGTATGCGGAAATGCTTAAATGTTTCTTCCCGCAGGTTTTCCGATACGGCAGTAATGGCGTCACTTTCATTGATGGAGAAGGTAACTACTGGCGCATAGGTTTTATCCCTGCCCACCAGCGTGATATCAGTGCCGTGCAGCGTGGTGATGACCGGGATTTTTTTGCCTTCCTGCTCCAGTATCTTTTTAGCCATATAGGCTGCGGAGGCATGGGGAATGGCATAGTGTACGTGCAGCAAATCAAGGTCGTTGTTTTTTATTACATCCACCATGGTGCTGGCCAGCGCCGTTTCGTACGGCGGATAGTCAAACAGCGGGTAAGTGGGCACCTGCACTTCATGGTAAAATATATTGGGGATAAATCCATTCAGCCTTACCGGTTGCTGGTAGGTAATAAAATGCACCAGGTGGCCTTTCTGGGCCAGCGCTTTTCCCAGCTCGGTGGCCAGCACACCGCTGCCGCCGAATGTAGGGTAGCATACAATTCCTATTTTCATAATAAATAAAGGGCCGTATAGCGGCCCTAAGGTAACAGTTTTGGCGCAGGAAGGTTTACCGATTATCTTAAATCTTTATTTTCACTGTCTCTTAGCACTTGATATAATTAATTATTGTACACATGAAAAAATCAATTTGTTTAGTAGCTGCCTCCGTTTTTATACTCAATAGTGTATCGGCCCGCCAGCAGGATTCGCTGATGATTAAAAAGATTGCAGATGAAATTTTATTGCATGGTAAGGCTTATGACAACCTTTATTACCTCACTAAAAAAATCGGCCCCCGCCTTGCCGGTTCTGCCGGTATGGTAAAATCAGAAGCATGGGCGCAGCAGGCTTTGAAGGAGGCAGGCGCCGACCAGGTATGGGCGCAGCAATGCATGGTGCCGCACTGGGTAAGGGGCGGAAAGGATGAAGCTGCACTGGCAGGCAGCAATACAAAGCTCGATGTGGTGGCGCTTGGCAATTCCATCGGTACGGGCAGGTCCGGCCTGCGTGCACCGGTAATAGAAATCCTTTCTTTTGAAGACCTGGAAAAAAAGAAAGACCTGGTAAAGGGCAAGATTGTTTTTTATAATTATAAATTCAATCCCACTTTCGTTAAAACCTTCCAGGCCTACAGCGACGCTTCCCGCTACAGGGGGCAGGGTCCCTCTGCTGCGGCCAGGTATGGTGCAGCAGGTGTGATAGTGCGCAGCATGAGCCACAGCACCGATAATCATCCGCACACAGGTGGTACAAGATATGATACGGCTTACGCTAAAATTCCGGCAGTGGCTATCGGGTTGAAAGATGCTGACAAATTAAGTGACCTGCTGAAGAGGAATGCAGTAACAGTGCAGCTAAAAACATATGGTCATTTTTTACCGGATACTATCGGTCATAATATCATTGGTGAATTAAAAGGCAGTGTTTATCCCGATAAAATTATTACGGTAGGCGGTCACCTCGATAGCTGGGATAACTGCGAAGGCGCCCATGACGACGGAGCCGGTTGTGTGCAGACCATTGAAATATTAAGGGCTTTCAAGGCCATTGGCTATCAGCCGAAGCATACTATCCGCTTTGTATTATTTGCCAATGAAGAAAACGGGCTGCGTGGCGGTAACAAGTATGCAGAAGAGGCAAAAGCAAAAGGGGAGCAGCATGTATTTGCGCTGGAAAGCGATGCTGGCGGATTTACGCCAAGAGGCTTTGGGTTTACAGTGTCGGATGACCAGTTTGCAAAGCTGATGAGCTGGCAGCCGCTGCTGGCGCCTTATGGTGGTGGTGAACTGGTGCGGGGAGGCGGCGGAGCGGATATCGGCCCGCTGCAAAGGCAGTTGGGAACGCCGGTTGCCGGGCTGAACCCCGATTCACAACGTTACTTTGATATCCACCATGCACGCAGCGATGTGTTTGAAGCAGTAAACAAAAGAGAGCTGGAACTCGGTGCCGTGAATATGGCCGCATTAATTTATCTCGTGGACCAGCATGGATTGTGAAGGAGTCGCACTCAATAGCAAACTCCTTTGCTTACCGGGGATGCTTTACATATTTCAGGCGGTTATGTTTTTACCACGAAGGAAAAATAAAGAAGGCGCAAAGAACACAGAGGATATAACAGATGGAAGCTGCATAAATTAATAGTGCAGCGCTTTATACCCTTGCCTGCTTTGTCATTAAGTATACTGGCTTGTTCCTATGTGCCCTTAGCGAAAACTTTGCTCATCTTTGCGGTTAAAGCAAATGATAACCGCCAGGCATAGGTAAGGGAGTTGATGGATTGATTTTTTGATACCGCAATACATTTATTTCATTTATAAAAAAACTGATTATGCGAATCATCATTACCTGTTTGCTCTTATTGCTGTGCAGGCAAAGTTTTGCGCAGCAAACACAAAAGCCACCCCTGCATGGTAAGCACTGGATGGCGATAACAGGCAAGCCGCTGGCAGCTACTGCGGGCGCTATGATGTTTCAGCAGGGAGGCAATGCCGTGGATGCCGCCTGTGCCATGCTCGCTGCCACCTGTACCATGTGGGATGTATTGAGCTGGGGCGGGGAAACGCAGGCATTAATTTATAATCCAAAAACAAAAAAAGTAATTGCCATCAATGCATTGGGAGTAGCCCCCACCGGCGCTACTGCGGATTTCTTTAAAAAGCAGGGATACAACTTTCCGCCGGAGTACGGCCCGCTGGCAGCCGTAACGCCCGGCACACCGGGAGGGCTTTGCCTGATGCTGGCCAACTATGGAAAGCTCAGCCTGAAAGATGTATTGGCCCCCGCAATGGAAATGGCAGCGGGCTATGCCATAGATGCGCAAACCGCCAATAGCATGGAGCGGGGAAAAGAACGGATAAAGCAATGGCCATACAGCAAGAAAGTTTTTTTGCCGCACTCCGGTGAAAAAAGAGAAGCACCGGAAGCCGGGGAAGTATTTGTACAAAAAGACCTGCTGAATACATTGCGCAAAATGGTGGAGGCAGAGCAGGAAGCGCTGCAAAAAAAGAAAAGCCGCAAAGAAGCTATCATGGCAGCGTATGACCGTTTTTATAAGGGAGACATCGCACAGGAATTTGTACGGGGCAGTAAAGAGCAGGGCGGACTGATTACTATGGAAGACCTGGCAAAATGGAAGCCGGTGGAGGAGGAGCCGGTGCAGGTGAGCTTCAAAGGCATTGAGGTATATAAATTACAGGCATGGACACAGGGCCCGGCCCTGCTGCAGGCGTTGAACATACTGGAAAACTACGACCTGAAAAAAATGGGATACAACTCTGCCGGGTATATCAATACCATTTACCAGGCCATGAGCCTGTCGTTTGCCGACCGTGATTTTTATTATGGTGATCCGGCTTTTACCCGGCCGCCTGTAGCCGGGCTGCTGAGCAAAGAATATGCGAAAGAAAGAGCCCGGCTGATAAATGCTTCTCAGAATATTGCAAATGTATTACCGGGCGATCCCTACCGGTATGAGGGAAAAGTAAATCCGTATACAGCGCTATTAGACAGGCGGGCTATGCTGACGGATACCACCAACAGCAAGCGTATCGAAGAATTTTTGCCAAAGCATGATGCTGTATCTGCGTGGCCGCATTTCATTGCAGGGGAGGATATGGCTTTTTTAAAAGATGTAAATAATGCGGATAGTTTGTACCAGGACAGGCTATGGCGTGGCACCACTACCATCGAAGCAGCGGATGAAGAGGGTTGGGTGGTATCCGTTACCCCCAGCGGCGGATGGCTGCCGGCCTGCATTGCGGGCAATACCGGCATTGGTATGAGCCAGCGTATGCAGAGCTTTGTGCTGGATTCTATTCTTAACCCGTTTAATGTAGTGGAGCCCGGCAAACGGCCGCGGGTCACCCTGACTCCTTCACTGGCATTGAAGGATGGCAAACCTTATTTATCATTTGCCGTACAGGGCGGGGACACCCAGGATCAGAACCTCTTACAGTTCTTCTTAAATGTGGTGGAATTTGGAATGACCCCGCAGCAGGCTGCAGAAGCGGCGAATATCAACAGCAACCAATTGTGGCTGTCGCTTGGTGGTACAAAGCTGGCAGACCGGATGCCCAAGCCCGGCAGCATCCTGCTCAGCCGGAGCACACCGGATAGTGTAAGGGCCGCCCTGGAAAAAATGGGGTATAAAGTATCGCTGGGCAACCGTACCAGCGGCCCCATCAATGCCATATTATTTGATCATAAGCATGGCACACTATGGGGAGGCAGCAGCAATAACGGGGAGGATTATGGTATCGGCTGGTAATGTGCCGGAGGCTATTAATTTTCCTGCCCCATCCACATAGCGCCGCCCGCACTGTCACGCCGGGCACCGGTAACGGATGATAGCACGTTGTTTTCCTCCCTCCAGCGGAGCACACCTATCAATCCCATGATGAGCGCTTCCTTATAGCTTACGGTAAGCTCATCGGGCACTACGGTTTCTATGTGGCAGGCCTGCAGCTTTTCACTAATGCGCTCCATCAAAAATTTATTGAGAGCACCGCCGCCGGTAATAAGCATTTTCCCTGGTTTGCCGCTGTTCCTTTCTGCTGCCAGTGCTGTTTGTATAGCGATATGCTCTGCATAAGTACGCATGGCATCAGCCGTACTGATATTTTGTGCCTGTATAAGCGGGTAAATGATACGGGTGCCAAATTCATTGGCCAGCGATTTAGGCGCAGGCAGTTGATAATATTCCTGCTGGTTCAGAATGTTAAGCAATTCCTCATGCAACTGCCCGCTGGCAGCGATAAGGCCGTTTTCATCGTATTCTTTCCCCGCTTCTTCCGCCAGCAGGTTCAGCACCCGGTTAGCCGGGCAAATGTCAAAAGCGATATACGGATTATCGTTGATAGATACATTAGCGATGCCGCCGATATTGAGATAGTATTCATAGCCGGGAAACAATAATTGCTCACCTACCGGTACTATAGGGGCTCCCTGCCCGCCAAGCGCCACATCCAGTGCCCGCAGATCCGTTACCACAGGCAGGCGGGTAATGGCTGCAATGGCCGAACCATCACCTAGTTGGGCTGTCATTAGCTGGCCGGGCAGGTGAAAAGTGGTGTGGCCATGTGAGGCAACCAACGCTATTTTATACTGGAGCTGGTGCTTTTCTATAAAAGCGTTTACCTGCTCGCCCAGGTAATGTCCGTAAGCGCTGTGCAGCAGCAGGTAATCCCTGGCGGAAAGACCGGTGGCTTCCTGCAGGCGCTGTTTCCAGCCGGCAGCATAGGGCAGGCAATCGGCATGAATGATTTGATAAGACCATTTGCCGCCGCTTTCTTCTATTTCTGCAAAAACAATATCAAGCCCGTCCAGCGAACTGCCGCTCATGAGGCCAATAACACGGTAAACCATGAAGCTATTTTACTTTAGATTTGCCAAAATTAGCCGTTACCGCATTCAGCAGCAAAACAGATACGGCCCGATGAGTGATTGTTTCCGGCAAAATGAACTAAAACAGGTATAACATGGTAATCAACCTTAGTGAACAGCACAGCCTGGTGAGCAATTGGGTAAGTGAACTGCGCAATATTGATATACAGGCAGACCGGATGCGCTTTCGCCGCAACCTGGAGCGGATAGGAGAGGTGGCCGCCTATGAGATCAGCAAGGTATTGCCATTTGAGGAAACAGAAATACAAACACCGCTGGGCACTCATTTATCAAAAGTGATGAGGGAGCAGCCGGTGCTGGCCACCATTCTCCGGGCAGGGCTGCCGCTGCACCAGGGATTGCTTCATTTTTTCGATAAGGCCGACAATGCTTTTATTTCTGCCTACCGCAAGCATAAAAAAGATGGCAGCTTTGACATCAGCCTTGATTATGTATCCTGCCCGGAGCTGCAGGACAGGGTTATTATTATTTCAGACCCGATGCTGGCTACCGGCGCCTCGCTGGTAAAAACCATTCATTTCCTGCGGGAGGAAGGGCACCCCCGTGAAATTCATATTGTAGCCGCCATTGCCTGTACCGTGGGCATTGAGTATGTAAAAAGAGAAGAACCTTCTGTCACTATCTGGTGCGGTGATATTGATGATGAGCTGACGGCCAAAGGATACATTGTACCCGGCCTCGGCGATGCAGGCGACCTGGCCTTTGGGGTAAAGGTGCAGATGTAAAATAGTTGACAACCAGCATCTCCCGAATGCAGCGGTAAAGAGCTTCCGGAAGTCTATATTTTGTTGTATTTTACTTCCCCTTTGCGGAAAAACGACCGGGTGAGGGTTTTTCCGGGGGAAAATAATAATAGTAAGCCACCTGCGACCTGTTTATAAACTAATTGCAGTAAATGAAAAAGAAATACCTGATTCTTGGTGCGTTTGTATCGCTGGCATTTGTATCCAGTGCGCAGGATCCCAATTTTTCCCAGTTTTTTGCATCTCCGCTTACCATGAACCCCGCCATGACCGGAAAGTTTGACGGCGACTACCGCGTTGCCGGAAACTATCGTAACCAATGGCCTTCTATCAGCAATGCATACACTACAGCAACGGTTTCCTTCGATATGGGAATAATGAAAGGCCGCATACCTGAATACGATCAGTTTGGTGTGGGCATCATGGGCTTTACCGACAGGGCGGGTGACGGTGTGCTCACCAACAACTACCTGGGCCTCTCGCTGGCCTATCACAAAGCGCTGGACGAAAATGGTTATCACCAGTTAGGCGCCGGGTTCCAGGCTACCTATGTCAATAAAAGGCTGAATACGGCCGACCTGAAATTCCAGGATCAGCTCACACCTTTTGGCTTTACCGGTGTGACCAGTGAGATATTTGCCAGCGACAGGGTGAATGTGAGCTATGCTGATATCAACGCCGGCCTGTTTTATAATGGCACCACAGACGGGTACAACAATTTTTACCTCGGCGCTTCCATGTACCATATCAACCGGCCTAAGGAAAGTTTCCAGGGTGGAAATTTTGTACTGAGCGCCCGGACTACCATACAGGCGGGAGGCAAGATACCGGTAGGTACTTATAATGCATTGCATATCGCAGCCAACCACAGCATGCAGGCCAAAGCGCATAACACCATGCTGGGCGGCGCATATGCGCACAATGTAAATAATGATGAGGAAGTGCCCACCAACCTGTATATCGGGGCCTGGTACCGGCTTAATGATGCCATTATCCCATACCTGGGGCTGGAGTTTTCTGATTTCCGCATTGGTGCCTCTTATGATGTCAACACTTCTTCGCTGAAAGCCGCTTCCAATTCAAGAGGAGGCGTGGAGATATCGCTTATCTATACCAAACGGCATGTGGATCCCAATACCAAAAAGCTGAACTGTCCGAAGTTTTAACCGGGCTTCCCGCATACATACTTGTTTCCTTATTACATAAGAGGAAGAAAGGAAGTTCTGCATCTTTTCCTGCATAGCCTGCTCCTGTTTCCGGGGAGTAGCCGCTTTCTTTATCAGCATAGCTCCGGTTGTATCATGCAGATTTTTATATTGGCAAAAATACGATTGGGAAAACGGGCATAAACTGTTTAGCCGTTTACTATCCGTTTATTATATTTACCACTCTTAAAACCAACTTTTGCTCAAAGAAATAGTAATAGCAATCCAATCCTGGGGAGAGGCTCATCGTTTTGTTATCCGGCACCGCCTGTGGAAGTGGGTGGTGATACCGGGGCTTATTTATACCGCTCTTTTCCTGGCCGGCATGTATTTTTTTGGCCGGTCTGCCACGGCCGTTATTGAGTATGTGACGCACATCCTGCAGCTAAGCGACTGGATACAGCGTTTTCAGAGTGGCTTTCTCGGTTTCCTCTTCACCTTTGCCGGTATTATTATCTGGCTTACGCTGCTGCTCTGCTACTTCAGTGTGTTTAAATATTTGTTTCTTATTATCGGCTCACCTGTTTTTGCGTATGTAAGCCGTAAGACAGAGCTGATTCTTGCCGGCAGTGACCAGTCGCCGGAGTGGCCGGCTGTGCGCAAAGAGGCGGCCCGCGGCATCAGGGTGGCGCTGCGCAGCGGCGCCTGGCAGATTCTGTACCTGGCGGGACTGTTATTGCTCTCGCTGGTACCTGTTGTCGGCTGGATCACCCCGCTCATTGTACTGCTGCTGGAGTGTTATTATTACGGAGCATCCATGGTGGACTATGGCATGGCTAGGAATAAATTACCCATGAAAGAAAGCCTTGCTTTTATAAGCCGGCACAAGGGGCTGGCGCTCGGGAACGGCATCATGTTTTACCTGCTGCATATTGCTATCATTTTTGCCCCATCGTATGCTATTATCGCTGCTACGCTTAGTGTACAAAAACTCAAGCTGAATTAATATGTCCCCCGGAAAAGTATACCTGCTGCCCTGCTGGCTGGATGAAACCGGGTTGAATGCCATTCCGGCTTATGTGAGGGAGGCTGTGGCAGACTGCCAGGTTTTTTTTGTGGAGAATGAGCGCAGCGCCAGGCGCTACCTGAAGCAGCTCTGGAAGGAAATGGTGATAGACGACTATGAGTGGTATGCCATTCATAAGGCAGAGCAGGAGGTGCTGAGCATATTCAGGAGCAAATTGAAGGAAGGAAAAAATATCGGTATCCTCAGTGAGGCGGGCTGTCCCGGAGTGGCAGACCCCGGCCAGTTGCTCATAGCTGCTGCGCAGGAAATGAATGCCGCCGTAAGACCGCTTACCGGCCCCAGTTCTGTCTTACTGGCGCTGATGGCCAGCGGGCTGAACGGCCAGCGCTTTCAGTTTCTGGGCTACCTGCCGATAGATAACCAGCAGCGGGTACAGGCGCTGAAAGAATCAGAGTTGGAGTCGCAGAAGAAGCAATGTACGCAGATATTTATCGAAACGCCTTACAGGAACAACCAGTTGCTGGAAGTGCTGCTCAAAACCTGCCGGCCGGAGACACGCATTTGCATTGCCGCTGACATCACCGGGGAAAAAGAATGGATAAAAACCAGGACAGTGGCCGGGTGGAAGAAAGAAAAGCCGGAGCTGCACAAGCGCCCTGTCATTTTCCTGTTGCTGGCTGGTTAAGCTGCACACTTCTCAAAAAAACTAAGAACAAGAACTAAAAAACTTAAAACCTATTCACCGCTCCGGCTCCCTCATGGCAATGATGCTGTCTACAATATACCGGGTATTGCCCCGCCATGGCAGCACGCCGTTATACTCTTTATAATGCAGGTCAAATATTTTGCCGCTGTTCATCTTCAGTATGTCAAAAACTTTTTTGCTTTTGATGGAAAACTCAAACTCGTTTGACTGGATAGAGCCGGTGGTACGGCTGCGGATGCCTTCCTGGATCAGCTTGCCTTCGTAGGTTTTAAAGATCTGGCCTTTTTTGACGGCATAATTCAGGTAGCCCGATTTTACCCCGTCGCTGGTAAAGGGGTAGTAAAATTTCCAGTAAATGTAGCCGGCCAAAACAAGCACCAGGATAATAACAACTGTTCGCAAAAACTTTTTCATGCCTGAAAACGGGGAGGTAGATTTGGGCGCAGTGCTTTCCATGACGTAATGGTTTTATAACAAAAATTTTGTGTCCTAATTCAATTATTGATATACATTTGTACTCCAATTTACAATTTGTTTGTAAACGTGAGCAACATTTTGACACATACCAAGCAGTTCGCCTTTCATGCAGCCATCACTACCGGTGTATACGCTGTAGGGTATGATCTGTTTACATTCTGCCGGCCCCGACGCCGTCCTCAGGGCTGACAGGACGAACCCCTTACCACGGTCCCTGTCAGTGAAGAGCTCCCCGCAACAAATTTTCAGGACTGGTCATCCTCATATCTTTCTAATTTTTACCAAAAGTGGATAATCAAGAGATCATCGTTAGGGTTGCTACCCTGGATGATAAGAAATATGCAAAAACCATCACCGATGAGATGGAAGCTTCTGCTAATGCACGGGGAACGGGTATTGCCAAACGCTCGCCTGAATATATTGAGCAGAAGATAGAAGAAGGCAAAGCTGTCATCGCTTTGCTGAAAGACGGTACCTGGGTGGGATTTTGCTATATCGAAACATGGAGCCATGGTGAGTATGTGGCAAACAGCGGGCTGATTGTATCTCCCGATTTTCGCAAGAGCGGTGTAGCGAAAAAGATCAAGCAAACCATATTTGACCTGTCCAGAAAAAAATACCCGGAGGCAAAAATCTTTGGGCTCACCACCGGGCTGGCCGTCATGAAGATCAACAGCGACCTGGGTTATGAGCCTGTTACATACTCAGAATTGACGCAGGATGAAGCTTTCTGGGCAGGATGTAAAAGCTGTGTGAATTACGAAATATTAATGGGCAAGGATCGGAAAAACTGCATGTGCACGGCTATGCTTTTTGATCCTAAAGATCATTACCAGCCGGAGGAAACCAAGCAATATTTTAAAGAAAATGCAAAGGGCTTTGAGCGGCTGCTGCGTTTTAAGCAATGGAAGCTGCTGCGCCCTTTTCTGAAAAAAGATAAAGAAAAAACCGGCGGCACGCCCAGGATAAAATCACTGTTTCACTATTTCTTTCATTAAAAAAGTTTTCGCTATTCATCATGTCAAAAAAAGTTGTTTTAGGATTTAGCGGCGGACTGGATACCTCTTATTGCGTAAAATATCTCTCAGAAGAAAAAGGATACGAAGTACACAGCATCATTGTCAATACCGGCGGATTTTCTGCGGCTGAGCTGAAGCAAATAGAAGAGCATGCGTATAAGCTGGGAGTAAAAACGCATACTGCTGTGAATGCAGTAGAGAGCTATTACAACAGTATCATCCGTTTTCTTGTCTACGGAAATATATTAAAAAACAACACCTACCCGCTGAGCGTATCAGCAGAGCGGCTGAGCCAGGCATTGCACATAGCCAGCCATGCGGAAGCATTGCGGGCAGATGCGGTGGCGCATGGCAGCACCGGCGCCGGCAATGACCAGGTGCGGTTTGATATGATCTTTCATATCATGATTCCGGGTGTGGAGATTATCACCCCCATCCGCGACCTGAAGCTGAGCCGGGAAGCAGAAATTGCTTACCTGAAAGAAAAAGGTGTGGAGATGAATTTTGAAAAAGCTGCATACTCAATAAATAAAGGCCTCTGGGGCACCAGCGTGGGCGGACGGGAAACCTTATCTTCCAAAGGCTGGCTGCCTGAGGAAGCATGGCCCACACAGGTTACGGCTGCTGAACCTGCTGAAGTGAAACTGAGCTTCGAAAAAGGAGAGCTGACGGGAGTAAATGGTAAAACATTTGATCATGCTGTAGATGCCATTCAATACCTGCAGTCCATTGCCGGCCCTTACGGCATAGGCAGGGATATACACGTAGGTGATACCATTATCGGTATC
>DAOLFO010000283.1:0-4399 GCA_035326305.1 Chitinophagaceae bacterium | reverse complement strand
CACAGTTCCTCGGTGAATCATTTGTGCTATGCCTGATAGCTTTTGTACTGGCCATAGGGCTGGTGGAGCTGACCTTACCCGTTTTTAATAAATTATCCAGCAAAGCGCTGTCCCTCTCCTATCTTATGGATGCAAAGCTGGTAGCAGGCTATATACTGCTCCTCCTGCTTACCGGCCTGCTCGCAGGCTTTTACCCGGCGCTGGTCTTGTCAGGCTATAATCCTGTAAAAACATTGTACAACCGCTTTAACCTGGCAGGAAAAAACTACCTGCAAAAATCGCTGGTGGTGCTTCAGTTTGCCCTCGCATCTTTTCTTATCGCCGGTACGTTTACCATATTTTCACAATTCACGTACCTCACCAGCCGCCCCCTGGGCTACGATGACAGCAACCTGGCTATTACCAATGTATGGGGCATTGACCGGAACCAGGCAAAACTGATGCGGGATGAATTGCTGCGCCATAGCAGCATTGCTTCCGTAGCAAGAAAGAACAGCGGCGACTGGGGTACCGTAGCCCGTGTAAATGGCGAACAGCAATTATCATTCGCTTACGAAACCATTGATGAAACTTATATCCCGCAATTAAAGATGCAACTGGTAGCCGGGCGAAATTTTTCTCCCGATCTTGTATCAGATACTGCTCAATCCGTACTGGTAAACGAAGCCTTTGTTAAAGAAGCCGGCTGGCAAAACCCGCTTGGGCAGGAAGTCAATTTCTGGTACAACAATAATAAAAAGTATACCGTGATCGGCGTGGTAAAGGATTATCACTTTGAGTCGCTTAATACAAAGATCCGGCCGCAGCTTTTTACCATGAACCCGGGCAACGCCTATGGCCAGTTTCTTATTAAAATCAAAGAAGGCCATACTACCGCTGCGCTGGCCCACCTGGGGAAAACATTTAGATCACTGTTTCCTGTAAAACCTTTTTCTTACCAGTTTATGGATCAGCAGAACCTGCTACGCTATGAAGCTGAAAAAAAATGGAGCCAGATACTTCTTTTTAGTGCTGCGCTTACCATTTTTATTTCCTGCATCGGCCTGTTTGGGCTGGCCGTGCTTGCTGCCGAAAAAAGGACAAAAGAGATCGGGATACGCAAAGTACTCGGCGCATCCGTACCGGGTATTGCTGCTTCCCTGTCAAAAGATTTTATAAAGCTGGTTTTATTATCGCTTGTTATTTCCATTCCCTGCGCCTGGCTGGCCGGCAGCAAGTGGCTGGACAACTATCCCTACCGGGTAGCATTGAGCTGGACACTTTTTATCCAAACAAGTGTGCTGGTTATCATTATTGCATTGCTGACCATAGGTTACCAGTCTGTAAAAGCAGCCCTGGCCAACCCGGTGAAAGCGCTGAGAACGGAGTGAGCGGGATGTATGCTGTACGATTTACTATTCACGATTGACGATTGTTTAAGAGGTTTAAGAAGTTCAAGGTTCAAGGTTTAAAGTTTAAGGTTTGATGTTCAGTATTAAGTATTTCACCATTACTAATTATCAATTATTAATTACTAATTTCTGACTATTAACTCCCAGTTCACCTTTCATCTCCCCGTTATGATTAAAAACTTTTTTAAATCAGCCTGGCGCAGCATCATCCGGCAGCGGACGGTGAGCCTCATTAATGTCTTCGGCCTGGCCATCGGCATGTGGGCTTCCATGCTCATTTTTATGTGGGTGCAAAATGAGTTTAGCTATGACCGGCATTATGCTGACTCAAAAAATACCTACCTCGTAAAAAGTTTTGTAGGACTGGGCGAAACATCTCCTTCCGTATGGGAAAACAGTCCTTATATGCTGGGGCTGAAGGCGCAGGAGCAACTGCCGGAAGTGGTAAAAATGACAAGGATAGGCTCTGCCCGCTACCAGGCCGGCTGGTTTAATATCAAAGGAAATTTTACTAAAGAAACCAGTTCCGCTTTTATTGACTCGTCCTGGTTTGAGGTATTCCCTGCCAAAGTCATTAGCGGCAGCATCCGGGCATTTAATGAAAACCCGTACAGCATCATTCTTACTGAAAAAAAAGCAAAGCAATATTTTGGAAATGCCAATCCCATAGGCGAAACTATCCGCATAGATACAGCCGATTTCCGGGTACAGGCCGTAATAGCCGACAATCCCACCCATACCAGCTTCCGCTATGAGTCGTTTTTACCAATGGCTTTGCAAATGCTGACCCCGCAGGGAAAAAAGAACATACTGCACTGGGGAAACTACAACTACCTTACATTTTTACAACTGCTCCCTGCCGCCGACCCGGTAAAGGTGGAGCAGAAGCTCACTGATATCGTGCTGCGGGAGCGCAACAGGGAAAAAAAAGATATGGCAGCCGGCCTTATCAGCCTGGCAGATATGCATTTTGACAAAAGTATTGATAACCCTTCGCTGATACGCGGAGACAGGAAAACGGTAACCATTTTTAGTGTATTGGGAATATTGCTGCTGATCATCGCCTGTATCAATTATGTCAACCTTACCACGGCAAGGGCCACCCTGCGCATTAAGGAAGTTAGCATCCGCAAGATTGTAGGAGCAGAAAGGAAGCAATTGCTGGCACAATTCGTGCTGGAGTCGCTCCTGATCAGCGTTATTGCATTGCTCATTGCTATGACAGGTGTGTACATCAGCCTGCCTTTCTTTAACCAGCTTACAGAAAATGAATTTACACTATCAGCTTATTCATCCGCAGTGTGGCTGGTAGCGGGCGGCACATTGCTTGTTTCTGTTATCCTGAGCAGCATATACCCTGCGCTCCTGCTTTCCTCTTTCAAGCCTATCGCTATCTTTAGCGGGCGCAACATTTTTTCACTTAAAAGTGTATCGCTGCGGAAAGTGCTGGTTACTTCGCAGTTTACACTGTCTGTCATACTCATTATTTGCACCATAGTTGTATACCGGCAAATGCAGTTTATCAGCAAGCAAAGCGACACGTTTAATAAATCACAGGTGTTCTCTTTTAACCTGCCTTTTTCCATATACAGAAAATACCAGGACGAAGAAAGGATGCAGATGATGGATCGCATGGCACAGCAGCTTACAGCCCTGAGCAGCGTGGCAAGCGTTACCCGGATAAATAGCGGGTCTGTTATTAATATGACAAGCTGGTCATCAGGCAATAACAATGACTGGGATGGGAGGCAAAAGGATTTTGAGCCTAAGATCTCATTTTTTGAAACAGACAGCAGCTTCAGAAGCCTGCTCAACCTGCAGGTGGCCGATGGCCGCTGGTTTCTGCCCGGTACCGCCGACCAGCATAACGTTATCTTAAACGAAACAGCCGTAAAAGAATTTGGCATCCGCCAACCTGTAATAGGCCAGCGCTTTACCGCCCGTGGCGATACGGGTATCATTGTGGGTGTTGTCAAAGACTTCTATTATAAGAAGCTCCAGGAAAAAACAGGCCCTGTAGTCATTCTTAACCAGACCAAATACGCCAGCACTTACCTGGTAAAATCACATCCCGGCCGTACCATAGAAGCCCGTGACCAGGCTGAAAAAATATGGAAGCAGGCTTTTATCAATGATCCGTTTCCCTACCAGTTTCTCAATGACGAATTTGAAACGCTGTACCGCACAGAAAAAAAAGTATTCCTGCTTGTTCAGATATTTTCTTTCCTCGCCATTTTTATTTCCTGCCTTGGCCTGTTTGGGCTGGCGGCTTTTACAGCCGAAAGGCGGCAAAAGGAAATAGGCATCCGGAAAGTGATCGGGGCTTCTGTACCCGATATAGTATCCCTCATCTCAAAGGAATTTGTGATGCTGATCCTTATCGCATTTGTTATTGCTTCACCGCTGGCCTGGTGGGCTATGAATAGCTGGCTGCAGGATTTTGCTTACCGTACCAGCATACCATGGTGGATATTTGCGCTGGCCGGATCTGTTACAATACTGATCGCATTTGCCACCCTCAGCTATCATGCCATCAGGGCTGCTATAGCCAACCCGGTGAAAGCGCTGCGAACGGAGTGAGCGGGATTGACGATTGTTTAAGAGGTTTAAGAAGTTCAAGGTTTGATGTTACATATTTCACCATTACTAATTATTAATTACTAATTTCTAATCTACCCATCACTCATCATGCTCACAAATTACCTCAAAATAGCGTGGAGAAATATCGTTAAACGAAAGGTGCTGGCGATTATCACCACTTTGTGCCTGGCGATAGGACTGACCTTTTCGCTGATTATCGGCATTTATGTGGTAAAGCAAAAAAGTATTAACAGCGACCTGCGCAACGCATCCCGGCAGTATTTGCTGAAAAGCAACTGGAAGAAAGATGGAATGGGGCTGGATGTCGCTACACTGGGTCCCCTGGCTAAAACACTGCATGAAGAATACCCCCACCTCGTCAGCAATTATTACCGGTATAACCCGGTAACAAATATCATTTCCGCCGG
>DAOLFO010000282.1:0-4415 GCA_035326305.1 Chitinophagaceae bacterium | reverse complement strand
CGCCATTTTCCTCAAATTTTTCCTCATCCAGCTCCAGCGCCGGGTTTTCTTCCAGCTCTTCTTTTATCCGCTCTTCCAGGTTAGCCGTAGGCACCTGCAGCAGCTTCATGAGCTGAATCTGCTGCGGCGATAGCTTCTGGAGAAGCTTTTGCTGTAATGATTGACTTAGCGCCATAAGTTGTTACTCCGTAATTTAAAGCCCTTAATTCAAAAAAAATTGCGCCTTACTGCAAAAATCAGGCCGTAAATTTAATAAACAATGAAACATGAAGGAGATAATGCCTGCTCTACTTTCCTGTTATCCCTTTCCCGGCGGCCTGCCGCTTAGCCAGTGTGCAGGTGATTTTGCTTTCCAATTTACTGAAAATAAGGGAGAAGCGAAGGCTTTCCCGGTGGAGCCCCCATACCTTGTTAAAGCAGAGCCAAAAAATATCCGGCCACCACTGTGCCCGATGCGGGTAAGCAGCAAACGCGGAAGCCGGCTCTCTGTTTATAGCCACCGGTGCAAAAGATTACAGCAATGGTCTATTGCTGGTATCAGCGATGATGACAGCTTATTTTTTTAGCTCATCTTTCCGGTACCAAATTCCCAGGTGTATGAAACGGGCTTTCCTGTTATTATTTTTCCTGCAGTTTTTCCTGTATTCATTTGCACAGCAGGAGCGGCTGCAGTTCCTGCTTGATTCACTTTGCCGTGCCGGCGGCTTTCCCGGATTAAGCCTTTCGGTGATAAAAGACAATAAAGCCATATCACTGGTATCGGGATACAGTGATAAAGAAAAGAAGATACCGCTGCAAACAAGCGACCGCCTGCTGCAGGGCAGTGTGGGCAAAACGTATGTGTCTGCTATCGCAATTACTTATATAAAAGACGGGAAGCTGCACCCTGACGAAAAAGTATCGCATTATCTTGGTCAATATGCCTGGTTCAGCCGGTTGCCTAATGCGAAAGATATTACTGTGCGTATGCTGATGAATCATACCAGCGGCATTATGCGCTATGAATTTAAGCCGCAGTTTACTGCTGACCTTACCACACAGCCGGATAAAGTATGGAAGCCGGAAGATCTGCTGCAGTATGTATTGAATGAAAAAGCATCTTTTGCTGCCGGGCAGGGATGGGAATATTCTGACACTAACTACATCCTGCTTGGTATGATACTGGAAGCAATAAGCGGGAAAAAATATTACACACTATTGCAGGAAAAACTGCTGCAGCCACACCAGCTCAATGCTACTTTCCCCTCTGACCGCCGCCTGCTGCCGGGGCTGGCTCAGGGCTATGCCGGTGCAAACAATGAGTTTGGCGGAAAGGATAAAGTGGTGCAGGACGATGGCCGGTTTATCATCAACCCGCAATTTGAATGGACGGGCGGCGGCGTGTACTCCACCACTGCTGACCTGGCCCGCTGGGGCAAGCTGCTGTATGAAGGAAAGATAACTGATACTGCCCTGATGCTGCAGGGCGCTGTACCGGCGCGGCTGGGGCGGGATACCAAATATGGCCTGGGCGTTATCATCCGGCAAACGGAAGGGCTGGGTACCTCATACGGGCATAGCGGTTTTTTTCCGGGGTATATGACGGAACTGGCTTATTACCCGGCCCGCCAGTTGAGCATTGCACTGCAGTGCAACAGCAGTGATACAAAAAACCTGAAAATATCATTGCAGCGTTGCCTGGCAGTGCTGGCAGGGGCTGCTGCTGCACCCTGATACATTTAATAGGCAGAGGGTTTTTGCGGCAGCCAGGGCATAGGCGGTATGGCTGCAGGCTTTTTATAGTAGTTCAGGCGCAGGCTGTCATTCCAGCCATTCGGATTTTTATTAAAGGTGTTGCTGTTGTAATAGGCGCTGCCCTGTATAGTGCTGTACTGCCGCAGCAACTTAATCTGGTTGGGCAGTTCCGCCTTGTTTTTCCATGGCGCAGCGTTTTCGGTAGCCCTGTAGATACCATGGCCGATGTATACATGACGGCCGTAGCTGTGGCGGCTCCACCAGTCTACCAGCACTTCATAGTCTGCAAGGCGATGCCCTATTTCCCAGTAAAGCTGCGGGGTGACATAATCAATCCATTCTTTTTTCAGCCATAGCAGGATATCGGCATAGAGGTCATCATAGTTGGTTTGGCCGGCCTTCGTGTCACTGCCGGCGGGGTCCTGTGCTTTATTCCGCCATACACCAAAGGGGCTGATGCCAAATTTGCACCAGGGTTTTTCTTCTTTGATAGCCACACTGAGCTTATGTATGATGGAGTCTACATTGCTCCGCCGCCAGGCTGCTTTGGGCAGCTTGCTGCCTGATCTTTTATAAGCGGCCTCATCCGGAAATTCTTTACCCGCAATACGATAAGGGTAAAAATAATCATCCATGTGGATGGCGTCAATATCGTACCGCTTTACAATATCACGCACCACTTTCACTACAAAGTTTTGTGCGTCTTTATTAGAAGGTTCAAAAAATTTTTGGTTGCCATAGGTGACAAACCATCCCGGTTGCCTGCGGGTAATATGGTTGGCAGCGATAGATGCTTTTTTAATACTAAAGTTGGCCCTGTAGGGATTCAGCCATGCATGAAATTCCATTCCCCGCTTATGTGTTTCTTCTGTCATAAACTTCAGCGGGTCATAGTAGGGAAAAGGCGCTTTGCCCTGCTGGCCTGTCAGCCACTGGCTCCACGGCTCATAGGGCGAAGGATAAAAAGCATCGGCTGCCGGGCGTACCTGTACGATGACGGCATTCATCCCGTTTTGCTTATGCAGGTTTAGTATCCTGATAAATTCAGCCTTTTGCTTAGCCACATCCGTGACGCCCCGCTGCGGCCAGTCAATATTATCTACCGTAGCAATCCATACGCCACGAAACTCATAGATTGCCTGCCGGGCAAAACCCGCTGAAGAAATAAAAAGTGAGAGTAAAATAAATAACCGCCTCATAGCACCGTTATAGATAACCAGAAAACGGCGAAATTAACTGAATGGGGGTTAATTAATCTTTAAAATAAGGGCTGCTATTTGCCATCGCGGGCTTTATCCAGCAATTCGCTGAGCTGTGTTGCTTCCTTTTTGCTGAGATGCCCCAGCACACCGTCCATCTCATCCTGGCGCTCATCAATCCGCTCCAGTGTTTTGCGGCCTTTATCGGTTATCATAATATCCACCAGGCGGCGGTCGGCTTTACATACATTTTTCTTCACCAGCCCTTTGGCGATAAGGCGATCCACAATGCGGCTGGTGTCGCTCATTTTATCAAGCATGCGCTCCCGTATCTGCAGGGTGGAAAGCGGCTGCGGATGGCTGCCGCGCAGGATGCGCAGGATGTTGAACTGCTGAGAGGTAATATCCTCTGCTGCAAAAATCTGTCTTGTTTTTTCCACCATCCAGTGGTAGGTGTATATCAGGTTAATAGAGGCTTTCTGATGTTCATTTCTGAACCGGGCCTGGTGTATGTCATGATCTATTCCCATATTGGCTGCGCTTTTGTATCCCCATATGCCGGGGCAGGCATTGCTGCAAAATTAATGTTATAACATTGAAATAAAAAATCCCCTGCCTGGTTCGTGCAAAAATAAGGACTTGGGAGAAAGGTAAGGCACTGTGCGTTAATTGCTTCTTTAGTGCCGGGTATGGTAAAAGGTAAAAATCAGCAATCGTGAACCGGGGGTAGTCGATAGCCAACGGTCAACAGACCACAGCCGGTATACTGTTCGTACATCACACATCGTACACCTTGCCAGCTTCTTCCTGCTTTGGCATGACAAGCGGTGAAGAGCAGACAACAGCCAACGATCAACAGTCAGCCCGCTATTCGTACATCTTTCAAATCTTCAAATCACTCATCAATCACTTCCCCACACCCTGGTTCCTTCTGAGCAGTTGGCACAGATATCTATATTCTTTCTGCCGTGCAGTATCTGGCTGCGGAAGCGGCGGTATGTTTCATTTTTCCATATTTCTTTAAACGACTGTTTTTTCAGGTCGCCCATGCGGTGCTGCGCATCTTTATCAAAGCAGCAGGGCGCCACCAGCCCGTCCCAGGTAATGACGGGATCGTGCCAGAGCCGCCAGCAGTGGTCAGAGAGCTTACCTTTAAAGCTGTTGCCACCCGGCTTCTTTTTGTAGCGGCTGTATTTATCAATATCCGGTATCAGTTGGTTGGGGTCGTTTTCATAATCATATACCTGTGCGGTTTTAAACCATACATCGTCCACGCCTATTTCTTTGGCCAGTTTTTTTACATCTTCTATCTGGTGCTGGTAAGGCTTTACCACCAGGAACTGGAAAATGACAAAGGGCTTTTTGCTCCGCAATTCTTTTTTCCATTTTACAATATTCTTTGCCCCGGCTATTACTTTATCGAGGCGGCCGCCTACCCGGTATTGCTGGTATACTTCCTGCGTGGTGCCATCTATGGAAATT
>DAOLFO010000281.1:0-4418 GCA_035326305.1 Chitinophagaceae bacterium | reverse complement strand
CAGCTAATGTAAGCAGGAAAATAAAGGAGATAAGGTTCAGCACGACTAGCAGGCCGCGGATGGTGGTATAATATTTTATTTTTTCGTTTTTTAAAGTCAGCGTGAACTCCATATTCGTTTTGATGAGCAGCGGACGGAACCCTGAAGGGTGCGACGCAACAGTTGCCGGGTCAGCGATATGCAGCCGGCATAAAAAATTAAGAATTGCTTGCCACCAGCAGGTTGCAGAGCTTGAATAAGACACGGGCGCCTACGTTGGCATTCCAGTCGTTTTCTGAATTGATGCCCACTTCACACAAATCAAACCCGATCAGCTTTCTGCCGCTCTCCACTACTTTGCGCAGCAGGTAAAAAACTTCTTCTGCTTCAAAGCCGCCGGGCACCGGTGTGCCGGTATGCGGGCACAGTTTCCTGTCAAGGCCATCAATATCAAAACTCACGTATACATGCTGCGGCAGCTTGCTTACTATTTCTTCTGCAATGTGTTTCCAGGTATCGCCTTCAAATTGCCTTGTTTTTATTTCTTTGTCAAAATAAGTGATGATGCGGTAGTTGCTACCGGTGATAAATTCCCATTCATCACCGCCATAATCCCTTACACCTACCTGCACCAGCTTGCTGATCTGCGGCACTTCCTGCAGCGCATTGTACATAATACTGGCGTGGGAGTAGTTAAATCCTTCGTAGGCTTCCCGCAGGTCGCAGTGTGCATCTATCTGCAATATGCCAAAGTCTTCGTGCCTTTCTGCTATGGCTTTCATAAAGCCCAGCGGCACACTGTGGTCGCCGCCCAGCAGGCCTACCAGCTTACCATTGTCCAGCAATGCTTTTGTTTGCTCATACACCCATTGGTTGATAAAATGCCCGCCTTCGTTGATGTCCCTGATGGTTTTGCACATGAACTGGTTGGCCGACACTTCTTCGCCTCTTGATATGTAATCAATATACAGTTCGGCTTCCTTGCGCAGGTAATCGCTTTTCATCAGCACCTTTCGGTCGGCGGGGCGCATGTAGTATCCCTGCCGCCAGCCATAAGGCACTTCGGGGTCAAAGAGGTCTACCTGCAATGCGGCTTTGAAAACAGCTTCCGGCGCACGGGCTGTACCGGCGCCATAGCTTACTGTTACCTCCCAGGGCACCGGGAGAATGACAAGGCGGGCATCCTCCTCAGAAGTGGGGAGCCCAAAAATATTGTTGTCGGGATTGCTGACGCTGTTGGGATCGTAGTTGGAAAAATCTGCCATTTTTCTGTATTGAAAAAACGGTGCAAGTTAGGCTTTTTGATTATAAAACAAACTATCCCCTGCGCTATAACGTGGCCGACTCCTGCTGGCTCAGGCAGTGGAAACTGCCCAGCCCCCAGATTATATCCGTACTATCAATACCCACCACCTGGCGGCCGGGAAAGCATTGCTGGATAATGGCTAATGCTTTTTCATCCCTGGCGCAGCGGTAGGTAGGCACTATTACACTTTTATTGGCAATATAGAAATTGGCATAAGAAGCGGGCAGGCGCTGGCCTTCCCAGATGACGGCATCGGGCATGGGCAGCTCAATGATATTAAGCTGTTTGCCGCTGTGCAGGCGTATTGCCTGTAATTGTTTCAGGTTATGCTGCAGCAAATCGTAATTCTCATCCTGCCTGTTTTCTTCAATCACGGTGAGAACGGTGTCTTCGTTTACAAACCGCACCGTATCATCAATATGGCCGTCGGTATCATCGCCTATAATACCTTCATCCACCCACAGCACCTGGTCTATGCCATAGTAGTCGCTGAGGTATTGCTCTATCTGCTGCTGGTTGAGGTGCGGGTTGCGGTTGGGGTTGAGCAGGCAGGCGGTAGAGGTAAGCAGTGTGCCGGCACCATTAAACTCCACAGAGCCTCCTTCCATCACAATGCCGGGATGAAATACAGGCAGGTTAAAATGTTTGCCAATTAAAGAGGGGATTACATCATCTAAATCATACGGGGGATATTTATCTCCCCAGGCATTATAACCCCAGTCTACAATGGCTTTTTTTGTTTTATCGGTATGGTGTAATAAAAATGCGGGGCCGTGATCCCGGCACCAGGCATCATTGGTCGGGTGAAAGAAAAATTCTACTTTGGAAAGATCCACGCCTGCCTGTTGTAAATGGTCAAGGGCAAATGCTTTCATCTTTTCATCTGCTACGTTGATGCGCACTTTTTCACCTTTGATCAGCTCTTTAATAAAAGCGGTGTAGGCGGGGAATACTGTATCAATCTTACCGGGCCAGGATGCTTCCTTATGCGGCCAGCTCAGCCAGGTGGCTTCATGCGGGGCAAATTCAGCAGGGAAATAGAAGCCCTGTTGCTTTGGGGTGGCAGGGTCAGGAGATCCGGAAAGGGGTAGTTGCTCCTGGGTTTGTTTATTCATTTTCACGCATTATTATTTAAGCGACAGGCGAAGGCCGTTAGCAGTAGTGACTATCTCAACGGACATGGTAAATATTTTATTTAAGCCGGGCTGATAATTTTTGTCTTTCCTTTTCCAGGCTAGCTGGTCATAAAAAAATTACTCTTCATCAATATACCGCTTCGTAATTGGTTGGTAAGAATCAATACGCCTGTCACGCAGGAAAGGCCAGTGGGTACGGTAACGATCAGAAAGCGACAGATCAAGCTCTTCCACATGCACTTCTTCCTGCTCATGCGATGCTTTGTATATAACTGATCCGAAAGGATTGGAAATAAAGGAGCCTCCCCAGAATTTCATGGCGCCGTTTTGCTCAAAGCCCACCCGGTTTACACTGACCACATGTACGCCATTTGCTACAGCATGGCTGCGCTGAATGGTTTGCCACGCATTGTATTGCTCCGTATTGGTGGCTTCATCCTGTGAGGTAGCCCAGCCGATAGCAGTGGGATAAAATAATACCTGGGCCCCCATCAGCGAAGTGATGCGGGCGCCTTCGGGGTACCACTGATCCCAGCAAATGAGCACACCAATGGTGGCAAATTTTGTTTTAAAAACTTTATAGCCCAGGTCGCCGGGAGTGAAGTAAAACTTTTCGTAGTAGGCAGGATCGTCCGGAATGTGCATCTTCCGGTACTTGCCCAGGTAGGTGCCGTCTGCATCCAGCACGGCCGTAGTGTTGTGGTACAGGCCCTCTGTTCTTTTTTCAAAAAGAGAAGCAATGATGACCACGCCCAGCTCTTTTGCCACGGCAGCTAATGCTTCGGTGGAAGCGCCGGGGATAGGCTCGGCCAGCTTAAAATTCTCATAGTCTTCCACATCGCAAAAATACAGGGACGTAAAAAGCTCCTGCAGGCATACGATCTGTGCTCCTTTTGCAGCGGCTTCCCTTATTTTAGCAATAGCTTTTGCCAGGTTTTCTTCCTTGCTGGCGGAGCAGGTCATTTGCACCAGCCCTGTTTTTACTTTGGCCATGTATTTCCTTTTTAGAACCGCAAAAATAATAAGAATTAGAGGGATGGCTGGCAGCAGGCAGGAACTTAACTAAAAATAAAAACGCCTCCGGCGGGAAGCGCTTTTATATCTCTGTCATTCGCTGAAATTATTTTCGTCCCATCTGCCGCAGAAAGGCTACATGCGATGCTACGGCATAGCGCATTTTGGGATATTCAATATAGCTGATGCCATATTCCTGGCAGGCCTTGCGTATGATTTTGCTGATAGCGGGATAGTGTATGTGCGAAATTTTGGGAAACAGGTGATGCTCTACCTGGAAATTGAGCCCGCCTACCAGCCAGCTGATAAGCCGGTTGTTGGTGGCAAAGTTGGCCGTGGTCTTGAGCTGGTGTATGGCCCATTCATCTTCCATTTTCCCGGTAAGTTCATCGGGCATGGGGAAATGCGTATGCTCTACCGTATGGGCCAACTGGAAAATGATGCTCAGTATAAAGCCGGCTACCAGGCATACGGCCAGGAATCCGATAAGCCAGGGAATGGCGCCAACGAAAAGGATAGGCAGCACTACAAAAAGAAATGCATGCGCCAGCTTGTAAAACCAGAACAGAAGATGATCGCTGAAGTTCATTTTCTTCAGCGGGATATCACCAATCTTGCCGGTAAAATATTTTTTATAATCAGATACAAATACCCACCACATATACAGCAAAGAGTAAGCGGCCCAAAAATAGAAATGCTGGTAGCGGTGGATTTTATAATGCTGCTGCTCATCGCAGAGGCGCAGAAACGGCCGGGCTTCAATATCATCATCCACTCCGTGAATATTGGTGTAGGTATGATGGATGATATTGTGCTTGGTCTTCCACATATGCTGGCTGGCACCAAGGAAATTGGCAAAGTTGGAAGCCAGGCTGTTTACCCATTTATAGCGGCTGAAACTGCCATGGGCGCCATCGTGCATGATGTTAAACCCGATAGCGGCGATCAGCCCGCCCAGCAATACACACTCCAGCACCGCCCAC
>DAOLFO010000280.1:0-4445 GCA_035326305.1 Chitinophagaceae bacterium | reverse complement strand
CGGCGGGGCCGCTATGGTAGCATTGTTGACAAATGATTTTACGCCTTTAAGGGCTTTTACCACATTTTCCGCAGTGGCTAAAGTGGCAGGGTTGAGCGCTTCCCCGCTAAGGGTGGCAATGCCGTCTTTTACGCTTACTGCCAGCCCGCTTAATTCGGGATTAGCTGCAAGTGCTGTTTCGGCTGCAGCCTGGATGTCGGTGTCCTTTACTTTTCCTTTACAGGCTGGCAGCGCCAGGGCGAATGCCAGCACCATGAATGCCGTCCATAGTTTGTTCATGTCGGTTGATTTTAGGTTAAATGACCGGGTTTGCTGTACGAATATGGCTACTTATTTCCACTTATTAAGGGAATAAGCCATAATTGTACCGTATTTTAAAACAGGGAAAGACGCCGGACGGGTATTATTGGTTTTCGAGCTTCATAATTTGTTCAAAAAGTTCTTCATACTGCCTGTTCAGCAGCTTCAGTTCATCGCCCGCTTTTTTATAAGCTGTTTCCGCCTCCAGGAATTTTGCTTTATTGCTATAGGTATCCGGCAGGGCCAGCGTGGCTTCCAGCTCTTTTTGCCGGGCGGTAAGCGCTGCTATTTTTTCTTCCGTTTGCTGAAAAGCCCGCTGCTGCTTTTGCAGCTCTTTTTTTATTTCTTTATTTACCGGCATGGCGGGTTTAGGGGCAGGGGCGGGGTCAGGTGCTTTTGCTGCTTCCCGTTCCGGCTTTATATCGGCCTTGCGGGCCAGCGCTTCATTTTTTGCCATGCGCTCTTTCCAGGCTACCCACTCATCATAACCGCCTTTAAATTCCTTTACCTGCCTGTCTGTTATTTCCCAGATCTTATTGGCTGTTTTGGATACAAAATAGCGGTCGTGGCTCACCAGTATATAGCTGCCCTGGTATTTGCTCAGGGCGTCAATGAGCAGGTCGCAACTGTGCATGTCGAGGTGGTTGGTCGGCTCATCCAGCAGCAGGAAGTTGGCCTTGCTCACAATGGTTTTTGCAAGGGCTACCCTTGCTTTTTCCCCACCGCTCAGGATTTTTATTTTTTTGTCCGCATCATCCCCGCTGAAGAGGAAGCAGCCCAGCAGTCCGCGCAGCTCAAGGTCTGTCATCTGGCTGCCACAGCCTTTCATTTCATCCAGAATCGTGTTGTCAAGGTTGAGCGCTTCCAGCTGATGCTGGGCATAAAAGCTTTCTTCCACATTATGCCCCCATTTGCGCTCCCCGTTTTCAAACGGTTCCGTACCGGCAATGAGCCGCAGCAGGGTGGACTTGCCTTTACCGTTGGCGCCAATGAGCGCTATTTTATCCCCGCGGCCTATTTCAGCCGAGGCATTTTCCACGATTGTATTATCGCCAAACGATTTGGTAATGTTTTTCAGCTCTGCCAGCACACGCCCCGGTGTTTTATCCACCCGGAAGTTGATGCGGATATCCGGCCGCTCCATTTCTGCATCTTCTATCCGCTCCAGTTTGTCCAGCTTTTTGATAATGCTTTGCGCCATGGCGGCCTTGCTGGCTTTGGCGCGGAAGCGCTCCACCACCCGTTCCTGCTGGCGGATATAGTCCTGCTGGTTTTCGTAAGCCTTCTGCTGCATCTCTATACGGATGGCTTTTTCTTTTTCGTAAAACTCAAAGTTGCCATTGTAGATATGCAGTTGCTGCTGGTAGAGCTCCACTATCTTTGTTACCATCCGGTTCAGGAAATATTTATCGTGGCTCACTATCACCACGGCTCCCTGGTAGTGCAGCAGGTATTTTTCCAGCCATTCGATGGAAGGGAGGTCAAGGTGGTTGGTAGGCTCATCGAGCAGCAGCAGGTCAGGTTGCTGCAGGATCATTTTTGCCAGCAGCACCCGCATACGCCATCCGCCGCTAAATTCTTTGTAAGGACGCTGCAGGTCTGCATTGGAAAAGCCGAGGCCCTGCAGCACTTCTTCGGTTCTGTGATGGATATTATAGCCGCCGAGCGTTTCCAGCTCATGCAGGCGGTCGGTATATTCGAGCAATATTTTTTCATCGCCGGTACGTTCCAGCTCTTTTCCTATTTCCTCTATTTCCTTTTCCAGTTGCAGCACCCGGTCAAAAGCGCCCAGCGCCACCTGCAGGATGGATTCTTCGGTATCAAAGCTCAGCAGGTCCTGGTGCAGGTAACCCATGGATACGGAGCGGCTGCGCTCCACCGTACCGGCAGAAGGCTGGTACTGGCCTACCAGCAGCTTCAACAGGGTGGATTTCCCCGTACCGTTATACCCTATAAGGCCAATGCGCTCACCGGGCTGTATATGCCAGGTGGCTTCTTTTACAATAGCTCTTGCTCCAAACTCAAAGGTGACGTTTTGCAATCCTGCCAGCATCTTATTAAATTCTTAGCGTTTATGATCAGTCCGGTAAATAAAATGGCAAAAGTACTGTATTAGCCGGTTCGGGATTTAGATAAACAAGTGAGCCGGCTTTTTAAAAACCGCCCGAGTTTTTGTAACTTCGCAGCACTTTAAAAATGTGCCAATTAGTCAACTTCCCGGACTCCGGCAGCCGGGATACTGAAACGCTAAACAGCAGCTACGGATACAGGGGAGTATCGGTTAGCGCCCCAGGTAATTTTCACATGTTGCCGGTCCACATTTTCAACCTTACAAAATCTTCTCTATGCCTTTTGACCTGGATCTGATCAAAAAAGTGTACGCCGAAATGCCGGATAAAGTAGAAGCCGCCCGCAAGCTGGTTGGCAAGCCGCTTACCCTCTCAGAAAAAATCCTGTATGCCCACCTGTACGGCGCTTTGCCGGCAGCACCTTATGTGCGGGGAAAAGACTATGTAGACTTTGCACCTGACCGTGTGGCAATGCAGGATGCCACGGCGCAAATGGCATTGCTGCAGTTCAGCACAGCCGGCCGCAGCAAAGTGGCGGTTCCCTCTACGGTACACTGCGACCACCTGATCCAGGCCAAAGTAGGGGCTAAGCAGGATCTGGCCACAGCCAACGAAGTGAACAAGGAAGTATATGATTTCCTCAGCTCCATATCCAACAAGTACGGTATCGGCTTCTGGAAGCCGG
Source organism: Chitinophagaceae bacterium (assembly GCA_035326305.1). GTDB lineage: Bacteria > Bacteroidota > Bacteroidia > Chitinophagales > Chitinophagaceae > DAOLFO01. Next base: position 1,391 of record DAOLFO010000280.1, on the reverse strand, counting down.
GCGCCGGCATCATTCACCAGGTAGTGCTGGAAAACTATGCATTTCCCGGTGGCATGATGATCGGTACCGACAGCCATACACCTAATGCAGGCGGTCTTGGTATGGTGGCCATTGGTGTGGGCGGGGCCGATGCGGTAGACGTAATGGCCGGCCTGCCCTGGGAGCTGAAAATGCCCAAGCTGATCGGTGTGAAGCTGACCGGCAAAATGAGCGGCTGGACCAGCGCCAAGGATGTCATACTCTGGGTGGCCGGGCAGTTGACGGTAAAAGGCGGTACCGGCGCTATTGTTGAGTATTTTGGCCCCGGAGCAGATAGCATGAGCGCTACCGGGAAAGGCACCGTGTGTAACATGGGTGCAGAGATAGGCGCCACCTGTTCGCTGTTTGCCTATGATGAAAAAATGAGCGCCTACCTGAAAGCTACCGGCCGTAAAGAAATTGCCGCAATGGCCGATGGCATTAAAGAATACCTGCGCCCCGACCAGGAAGTGGCGGACAACCCTTCTGCTTACTACGACCAGGTGCTGGAGCTGAACCTGGATACCCTGGAGCCGTATGTCAACGGGCCGTTTACTCCTGACCTGGCCACTCCTGTTTCTAAAATGGCGGAGGCGGTAAAAGAAAATGGCTGGCCTGCCAAACTGGAAGTGGCCTTGATCGGAAGCTGCACCAATTCTTCTTACGAAGATATCAGCCGCAGCGCCTCTATCGTGAAGAATGCGATTGGGAAAGGGCTGAAAGCCAATTCTGAATTTACCATCACACCCGGCTCCGAGCTGGTACGGTATACTATCGAAAGGGACGGGTTTATTAATACATTTGAAAGCGTGGGCGGTGTGGTGCTGGCCAATGCCTGCGGCCCCTGCATCGGGCAATGGGCACGCCATATAGACGATCCTAACCGCAAAAATACGATCATCACTTCCTTCAACCGCAACTTTGCGAAGCGCAATGACGGCCTGGCGAGCACACATGCATTTGTGGCCAGCCCGGAGATAGTGACTGCCATGGCCATTGCCGGTACCATCGCATTTAACCCGCTTACTGATAAGCTGAAAAATGATAAAGGCGAAGAGGTATTGCTGGATGAGCCTTCCGGTTTTGAGCTTCCGCCCAAAGGGTTTGATGTGGAAGATGCCGGCTACCAGGCGCCAGCCGAAGATGGAAGCAGCATCAAAGTAATTGTAAACCCTGACAGCGACCGCCTGCAACTGCTTGCTGCTTTTGCTCCCTGGGAAGGTACCGACCTGCAGGGCCTGCGCCTGCTGATCAAGGCCAAAGGAAAATGTACCACCGACCATATCAGTATGGCCGGCCCCTGGCTGAAGTACCGCGGACACCTGGATAATATCAGCAACAATATGCTGATTGGCGCTATCAACTATTTCAAT
>DAOLFO010000279.1:0-4514 GCA_035326305.1 Chitinophagaceae bacterium | reverse complement strand
GCGGCGTGCGGACTTATTGCCCGATTACCAACTCAATCTGGCCCTGATTGAAAACCTGGCAGATGCTGATACAAAGATCATCTGGATATGCTCTCCCAACAACCCGACGGGAAACAGCATCCACTACCATGATATCGAAATGCTGCTGAATAATTTTAACGGGCTGGTGGTGATTGATGAGGCGTATATCAATTTTGCCCGGCAAGCATCCTGGTTGAAAGCGCTGAAAGATTATCCTAACCTGGTGGTGCTGCAAACACTGAGCAAAGCATGGGGGCTGGCGGGCCTTCGCCTCGGAATGGCTTTTGCCCACCCGGACATCATTACCCTGCTCAACAGAATAAAGCCCCCGTACAACATCAACCAGGCCACGCAGGAGCTGGTACAGAAAGCGCTGGAAGAAACCGGGCAGGTGAATGATATGATAAGAGAGATAGTGGCGATGCGGGATGAGCTGGCTACCGTGTTTAAACGTATGCCGCTGACAGAGAAAGTGTATCCCTCAGACGCTAATTTTTTACTGGTAAAAGTGAAGGATGCTGCGGGCATTTACCGCTTCCTGCTGGATAGGGGCATTGTGGTGAGGGACAGGAGCAGGGTGGAGTGGTGTGAAGGCTGCCTGCGCATTACCATCGGTACTGAAAAAGAAAATACGCAACTGGTGGATGCACTGATTGATTATATGAAAAGCTTTAAAAATTAATTCAAATACAGAAAGCATGGCTAAAAGAGTACTGCTGCTGGACAGGGATGGCGTAATACTGAAAGAACAGCCACCGGATTACCAACTGGATCGTATTGATAAAATCCATTTTATGGATGGTGTGATTACGGCGCTTTCGCAAATTGCATCCTCGCTGGACTATTACAAAGTGCTTGTCACCAACCAGGATGGGCTGGGCACGGATATATTTCCGGAAGATACCTTCTGGCCTTACCAGGAGCTGATGATCCGTACCCTGGCGGGAGAAGGATTTGTATTTGACGAAATACATATTGACAAAACATTTGAGAAAGATAATCAGCCCACCCGAAAGCCGGGCATTGCTATGATTGATCACCTGCGTAATAACCCGGAGTATGACCTGGCTAACTCTTACATGATAGGGGACCGCTGGAGCGATATGCAACTGGCGATGAACCTGGGTGTAAAAGGTATCCTGATCAAATCGCCTTATTTGCCGCTCACCCCGGAGCAGGAAGAGAAATATAAAGACGTAATAGCGCTGGCTGCGGATAACTGGCAGGAGATTTACCTGTTCTTAAAAAACGGGCTGAGGCAGGTAACGCATATAAGGGAAACAAATGAGACCAAAATACAGGTAGAGCTCAATATAGACGGTTCCGGAAAAGCGGATATCAAAACCGGGCTGGGCTTTTTTGATCACATGCTGGAGCAGATTGCCCGCCATGGGAAAATGGATCTGCTGGTGCGCTGCGATGGGGATCTGCACATAGATGAGCACCACAGCGTTGAGGATACCGGCATAGCGCTGGGCGAAGCATTTGCCAAAGCACTGGCGGATAAAAAAGGCATGGAACGCTACGGGTTTGCACTGCCAATGGATGAGGCGGAAGCAAAAGTGCTTATTGATTTTGGCGGCCGCAACTGGATAGTGTGGGATGCGGAGTTTAAAAGAGAGAAAATAGGGGAGATGCCAACCGAAATGTTTTTTCATTTCTTCAAGTCATTCAGCGATGCGGCCAGGTGCAACCTGAACATCAGTTGCCGGGGAGAAAATGAACATCATAAAATTGAGGCAATTTTTAAGGCCTTTGCGAAAGCCATCCGCATGGCGGTGAAAAAAGATCCGCTGAGCAATTATCTGCCAAGCACCAAAGGCGTATTATAGTTTATGCAAATTGCTATTATTAAATATAATGCAGGTAATATACAGTCGGTGCTGTATGCGCTGGAGCGTATCGGTGCGCAGGCAATAGTGACCGGTGATGCGGGGGAGATAAAGGCGGCGGATAAAGTAATATTCCCGGGTGTGGGTGAGGCCGGATCTGCCATGGCTTACCTGCAGGAGCGGAAGCTGGATATATTACTGAAAGATTTGCAGCAGCCGGTGCTCGGCATCTGCCTCGGCATGCAACTGATGTGCAGCCATTCGGAAGAAGGCGATACACAATGTCTCGGCATTTTCAATACCCGTGTGCAAAAATTTAACCAGGGATTGAAAGTGCCGCAAATGGGCTGGAATACCATCCATGCTTTAAAAGGCCCGCTGATGCAGGAGGTGCAGGAGGAAAGCTATTGCTATTTTGTGCACAGCTACTATGCTTCACTTTGCGCTGACACGGTGACGCAAACAAACTATGGCATTGAATTCAGCAGTGCGCTGCAAAAAAATAATTTTTACGGCGTGCAGTTTCACCCGGAGAAAAGCGCTGATGCGGGAGAACGGATACTCCGGAATTTTTTAAACATATAAAATGGAAATAAAACCGGCAGCAATAGCAGAAGTGTGGGCCATGCGCCAGGCAGTGATGTACCCGGGTGAACCAATAGAAATGGTGAAGCTGCCGGATGATGACAGTGGTGTGCACACAGGGGTATATGAAGGAGATGAATTGCTGTCTGTTATTTCTTTTTTTGAAAAGAATAATGAACTGCAGTTCAGAAAATTTGCCACCCGCACCGATAAGCAGGGACAGGGGTATGGCAGCAGGCTGCTGCAATATGTGATGGATGAAGCAGTGCGCAGGCAGGTGGCTGCTATCTGGTGCAATGCACGCACCAATGCCATTCCTTTTTATCAAAGATTTGGTATGCAGCCGGAAGGAGAAAGCTGGGAGAAATGGGGGCACACTTTTATCATTATGAAAAAGAAATTCAGGTAAGCATGGAACTGATACCGGCCATAGATATCATAGATGGCAAATGCGTCAGGCTGACACAGGGGGATTATAGCCAGAAAAAGATATACAATGAAAACCCGCTGGAGGTAGCGCAGGCCTTTGAAGATGCGGGGCTGCGCCGCCTGCACCTTGTAGACCTGGACGGCGCAAAGCAAAAAGCAGTGAAGAACTGGAAAGTGCTGGAAACGCTGGCGGGTAAAACATCGCTGTTGATTGACTTTGGCGGAGGTGTGGCTACGGAAAAAGATGTGCGCATTGTATTTGACAGCGGAGCGGCATATGCAGCCATTGGCAGCATAGCCGTGAAGCAACCGGCGGAGTTTGAAAAATGGCTGCTCACCTTTGGTGCAGATAAATTTTTGCTGGGCGCAGACGTAAAGGATAAAAAAATTGCCGTGCATGGCTGGCTGGAAACTACGGAGGAAGATGTATTTGATTTTATCGGCCGGTATGTTAACAAAGGAGTAAAGCAGGTATTCTGTACTGATATCAGCAAGGATGGTAAGCTGGAAGGGCCGGCTGTTGCTTTGTATGCGGAAATAAAATCTTCTTTACCTGGTTTATATCTTATTGCCAGCGGAGGTGTGGCTGCGGTGGCAGACCTGGATGCGTTGTACCAGGCAGGCTGCAGTGCCGCCATTATCGGTAAAGCCATTTATGAAAACAGGATTACTCTTTCAGATTTAAAAAAATACCAGGAACAAAATGCTCGCTAAGCGTATCATACCCTGCCTTGATATCAAAGACGGGCGCACCGTAAAGGGCACCAACTTTGTGCAACTGCGGGATGCCGGCGACCCGGTAGAGTTGGCAGCGCTGTATGCACAGCAGGGCGCAGATGAGCTTGTGTTTCTTGATATAACTGCTACTGTGGAGAAAAGAAAAACGCTGGCCACGCTGGCCCGGCAGGTGGCCGCACAGATAAATATCCCTTTTACTGTTGGCGGTGGTATCAGCACGGCAGAAGATGTGGAAGTGCTGCTGCAAAACGGCGCGGATAAAGTATCTGTGAATACGGCAGCATTTAAACGGCCCGGCCTCATCAAAGAGCTGGCTGACCGTTTTGGCAGCCAGTGTGTGGTGCTGGCAATAGATACGCGGCAGGAAGAGGACGGGGAATGGTATGTATACCTTAATGGTGGCCGTACGGCAACAGGCATCAGTTGTATTACATGGGCAGAGCAGGGAGTGGTGCTGGGAGCAGGTGAAATACTGCTTACCTCTATGAATCATGATGGCACGAAGAGCGGCTTTGCGCTGGATATTACCAAACGCCTGTCCGCCACCTTGCCTGTACCGGTAATAGCCAGCGGCGGCGGCGGCAGCCCGGAGCATTTTTCTGATGTCTTTTTAAAGGCGGGGGCTGATGCTGCGTTAGCCGCCAGCATTTTTCATTTTAAAGAAATAAGCATACCGGAGCTGAAGCGGTATTTGTCAGCACAGCATATCCCGGTCAGATTAACATAACAACGAAACAGAACAATATGGTCAACCCTGATTTTAATAAATATGCCGATGGGCTGGTGCCCGCTGTTATACAGGACAACAGCACTGGTAAGGTGCTAATGCTTGGCTTTATGAATGAAGAGGCACTGCAGCAAACGCAGCAACTGGGTAAAGTGACTTTTTATAGCCGTACAAAAAAAAGG
>DAOLFO010000278.1:0-4523 GCA_035326305.1 Chitinophagaceae bacterium | reverse complement strand
AATCCATCCGGACTGGATGCTTTTGTATATGCGGAAAGGGATATTTACCGGCCGGGAGAAAAAATTAATTTCTCTGTTATCATCCGCGACCGCCAGTGGAAAACCCCGGGCGAAATACCTCTGCTGCTGAAGCTGCTGATGCCAAACGGGAAAGAGTTTAAAACGATTCGCAAAAGCCTGAATGCAGAAGGGTCTGCAGAGGGCAGCTTTGATATCCCGGTATCTGCCATCACAGGTGGCTATACGCTGGAAGTGTACAACTCTACGGAAGTGCTGCTGGCCACGCAGTCATTTGCCATTGAAGAATTTGTACCTGACCGCATCCGGGTGAATGCAAAGCTGGATAAAGAGGCGCTGCGCCCCGGAGAAAGCACGGGCGTATCTGTAAACGCTATGAACTTTTTTGGGCCGCCGGCTGCCAACAGGAATTATGAAATGGAAATACAGGTAAAGCAAAAAACTTTCCGCCCGGAGCAGTTCAGCGATTTTAATTTCGCCCTTACCAATCAAACCAGCTTTTTTGATAAAGTCGTTCGCCAGGGAGCAACTGATGCGGAAGGAAATGCAAAAGAGAGCTATGAAGTGCCGGCAGCATATACCAATATGGGCCTGCTGCAAACAGATTTTTATACCACGGTATTTGATGAAACAGGAAGGCCGGTGAGCCGGGCATTGTCTGCTGATATTTTTACACAGGATGTTTTTTATGGAATAAAACATGACTGGAATTATTATTTCCCGCTCAACCAGCCGGTAAAGCTGGAGCTGGCTTCGGTAGGAAAAGATGGTAAGCCGGCTGTATCGGTGGCAAAAGTGCAGGTGATAAAGCATGAATACAATACGGTGCTGGCAAAAAGCGGCAGCTATTTCCGCTACGAATCACAGCGCAGCGATAAAATAATGGCGGAAGGCAATGTAAATGTGGGAGCAAAAACGGCATATACTTTTATTCCCCGCTCACCGGGCGACTATGAAGTAAGGGTATACCGCGAAGGCGCCAATGCTTATGTAAGCCGCAGCTTCTACAGCTATGGCAGCTATGGCGCGGACAATAATTCTTTTGAAGTAAACAATGAAGGCCATATTGATATTGAGCTGAACAAAAAATCATTTGAGAGCGGGGAGACCGTGGAGGCATTGTTTAAAACACCTTTCAGCGGCAAGATGCTGGTGACGGTGGAGACAGACCAGGTGGTATCGTATCAGTATGTGGAAGTAAGTAACCGTACGGCTACGTTAAAGCTGAAGCTGAATCCCGAACATGTTCCCAATTCCTATATCACGGCCACACTGATTAAGCCGCATGAGGTGTCTGATATTCCGCTCACCGTGGCACATGGCTTTCAAAATATCACGGTAGAGGAAAAATCAAGAAAAATACCCGTGGAAATAACGTCAGCTAAGTCGGTAAGATCACGCACCAGGCAAACGATAAAAGTGAAAGCAGCGCCGGGCAGCATGGTTACGCTGTCAGCAGTGGATAACGGGGTGCTGCAGGTCAGCGATTTTAAAACGCCTGACCCGTACAAATTCTTTTACCAGAAAAAAGCATTGCAGGTAACGGCCTATGATATTTACCCGTTGCTGTTTGCTGAAGTAAGGGCCCGGCTGAGCAGCACCGGTGGCGATGGTGAGCTGGACATGATGAAGCGCACCAATCCCATGCCGGCAAGGCGGGTGAAAGTGGTAAGCTACTGGAGCGGGATTAAAAAAGCAGGAAACGATGGTGTGGCAGCGTTTGATGTGGAAGTGCCTGCATTCAGCGGTGAATTGCGGTTGATGGCTGTTTCCTATAAAGGTCAAAGCTTTGGCGCAGCCGAAAATACTATGACGGTGGCCGACCCGGTGGTCATCAGCACCGCATTGCCACGGTTCCTGAGCCCGGGCGATACGGTAATGGTACCCGTGACGCTTAGCAATACTACTGATAAATCAGCGGCGCTTACAGCCAGCATTATACCTGCAGGTGCGGTGAAGGTAACAGGAGCAGCACAGCAGCAGGTAACGGTGCAGGCAAAGAGTGAGGGACGGGTTTATTTTAACATGATAGCCAGCCCTGAAATAGGCATTGGCAATGTAAAGGTGCAGGTAAGCGGCATGGGGGAGAAGTTTGAAGATGTAACGGAAATTTCGGTACGTCCGCCCAGCACGCTGCAAAAGCTGACGGGCAGCGGCTCCCTTACTGCAGGCACGCAGAAAATTACAATCGGCGCCAATGATTTTATCCCCGGCTCTGAAGAATACAGTCTTGTTATCAGCCGCTCACCGCTGATGGAACTGGGTGAGCACCTGCGCTATCTTGTTCAGTATCCGTATGGCTGTACGGAGCAAACAGTATCTTCTGCGTTTCCGCAGCTTTACTATGGGGATATGGCGGAACTGATACAGCAGGGTAATGGCCATAAGTGGAATGCAAACGCCAATGTGCTGGAAGCGATACGGAAAATAAAAATGCGGCAGTTGTACAATGGTGCCCTTACGCTTTGGGATGGCGGCGGCAAAGAAGACTGGTGGTCTACGGTATATGCGGCTCATTTCCTGCTGGAAGCGAAAAAAGCAGGATTTGATATGGATAACAGCCTGCTGGAAACCATGCTGAACTATATCAACAACCGGCTGAAGAACCGGGAAACGATTACTTATTACTACAACCGTACGGAGAATAAAAAAATAGCACCGAAAGAAGTGGCATATGGCCTGTATGTACTGGCGCTGGCCGGGCGCCCGAATGTGCCGGCGATGAATTATTATAAATCCAACCTGTCCCTGCTGGCGCTTGACAGCCGCTATCTTCTCTCTGCGGCTTATGCCAAAGCAGGCGATAAAAAATCCTTTACTTCCATGCTGCCTGCTTCCTTCAGCGGTGAGGAGTCCGTGCCGCAAACGGGAGGCAGCTATTATTCCCCGTTAAGAGATGAAGCCATTGCGCTGAATGCACTGCTGGACATAGACCCCGGCCATGCGCAGGTACCGCAGATGATAAAGCATGTAAAAGACAGGCTGAAAGGCAGCCGCTGGCTGAACACACAGGAAAGGGCATTTTCTTTCCTTGCCATGGGCAAGCATGCAAGGGCGGCCAACCAGTCAAAAGCGACAGCAGAAATAAAAGTAGACGGGCGGACGATTGCCAAAACAGACGGCACATCCTGGCGCGGCGATAAAAATGCGTTGAAGGGAAATAATGTGGAAGTGATTACAAAAGGAGAGGGGATGCTTTATTATTCCTGGGAGTCTTCCGGCATCAGCGCCAGCGGCGCCTATACCGAAGAAGACAGCTACCTGAAAGTGCGCCGCCGCTTTTACGACCGTTATGGCAAACCCCTTGCCGGCAATACCTTTAAGCAAAATGATTTGATTATTATCGGTATTACTTTGGAAAAGACATATACATCTGCAGTGGAAAATGTGGTGATCACCGACCTGCTGCCGGCCGGCTTTGAGATAGAAAACCCGCGTACCAAAGAAATACCCGGCATGGACTGGATAAAAGACGGATGGACACCAACAGCATTAGATGTGCGTGACGACCGCATACATTTCTTTGTAGACGCCACTTCCGGTAAGCAGGTTTATTATTACGCAGTAAGAGCCGTTTCCCCGGGCCGGTATAAAATGGGGCCGGTAAGTGCCGATGCGATGTATAATGGAGAGTATCATTCGTATCACGGGGCCGGTATAATAAATGTAGTGCCGTAACTATTAAAAGAAAGCCGGGATAGTCCCGGTTTTCTTTTTTTGTAAAAAAGTCTTGCCGGGAATATATGTTAAGCACCTTCCGGTGAGTTATCTTTCAGTATGGAAAATAAACTGGCAGAGTATGAGCGGCTGACTGCTGAAATCGGCAGGTACCAGGATCATATTTTTACCACCTTCAGCTTTGCCGTTACGGCGGCAGGCGGGTTGTTGGCCTTTGCTTATTCCGAAGCCGTACCGGCTGGTTTTCGCTGGATAGTTTTGTTTGTTCCGTGGGTCATACTCTTTCCCTGCGTACTACTACAGGCACAAAGACTGCGGGGCACCTGGCTGATAGGCCTTTACCTGAAAAATCATTTGGAGCCTTCGCTGGGCCTACAATGGACAGCTTTTGTAACGCGGTTTTATCAAAAGAAAAAACGTAATCGGGTGGAAAAGGCATCCAGCCAGTTCAGGGATTATGGATTTTCTACTTCCCTTGCCCTGATGATTATACAGGCCTTTTGCCCTGTGCTGGCGCTTAGCCAGCATCCGCCATTTTGGTTATGGCTGATTGTTACGCTGCTGGTGGCAGGCAGCCTCGTGCTGCAAATAATAGCTGTGCGAAAAGCCAAAGCATCAGCGCTGCTGGAAAAAGAAGTGAAAGATATACTGCATGGGTTGTGACAGAGCAGGTATATTACCGTAATGTTTTCATAAGGGAAAAAGCCCGGATCATCAAACTGACCCGGGCTTTGCGTTTTTAGGGAATATGGTAACGATTAATAGTCGTTGCTGTATCCGCCACGGTCGCGGTATCCGCCACCTTTGTTGTAGCCACCGCCGTTGCC
>DAOLFO010000277.1:0-4528 GCA_035326305.1 Chitinophagaceae bacterium | reverse complement strand
TCATTTGCCAAAAGCCCGAATGTGAGCATCGTGGCGCTCTGTGATGTGGACGACCGCCAGGCCGTTACTTCCCGCAAAAATTTTCCCAATGCGCCTTACTATAAAGACTTCAGGGAAATGCTGGAGAAAGAAAAAAATAATATAGATGCCTGCTCCATCTCCACACCGGATCATACGCATGCCGTGGCCACCCTGGGTGCTATGCAACTGGGCAAGCATGTGTATACACAAAAGCCGCTCACGCATGATATCTATGAAGCCCGCATACTGGCAGAGGCTGCAAAGAAATACAGGGTGGTGACGCAAATGGGCAACCAGGGCGGATCGGGTGACGGCGTACGGCTGGCAAAGGAAATGTACAACGCAGGTATGATAGGCGAAGTGACGGAAGCGCATGCCTGGACCAACCGCCCGGTATGGCCGCAGGGTATAGCCACTCCGTCAGGCCAACATGATATTCCAAAAGAATTAAACTGGGATCTGTGGCTAGGCCCTGCAAAATCCATTGACTTTAACCCTGCCTACCTGCCGTTCAACTGGCGCGGCTGGTGGGCATTTGGCACCGGTGCGCTGGGTGATATGGCCTGCCATATCATGGATCCTATTTACCGTATTTTACCGATAGATTTTCCCGATTCTGCCGAGTGCAGCGTGGCCAATATCTGGAAAGATGGCTGGGTGGAGGGAAATTATATTGACAGTTGCCCGCCGTCTTCCATCATCCATCTCAACTATCCGCGCAAGGATAAGAAAGGCAATATCAAAGTATCCTGGCATGATGGTGGCCTGATGCCCCGCCGCCCGGATGAACTGTTGCCGGAAGAGCCGTTTGGCAACTGGGATGGCGGTGTGCTGCTGATAGGTACCAAAGGCAAGATGCTGATGGACTGCTATGGCGAAAACCCCCGCCTGCTGCCCACTAAGCTGATGAAGGAAAAAACAATGCCCAAACCCACCCTGAAACGGGTACCCGAAGGACACTACCTGCAGTGGGTAAATGCCTGTATAGCCGGCTATGGCAAGGGCGAAACCAGCTCACCATTTGAGTATGCAGGCCCCTTTACCGAGAGCATACTGATGGGCAATCTCGCCATTCGTAGCTGGATGATGGTAAACCCCAAAATGAAAGGCTGGGGCGACAAATACCTCGGCCGGAAAAAACTGCTCTGGGATGCCAAAAACATGAAGGTGACCAATTTTGACGAGGCCAACCAGTTTGTAAAAAGAGAGTACCGCGATGGCTGGTCGCTTACCCTGTAGGCGCCCCCGGCAGGCAGTGTTGATATTTTTGAATAACTGTATTGCAAATATTCCGGTATCTCCCCTATATTAGCTCGATAATCGTTTTTTATTCGCTTTTAAAAAACCCATAAATTCAACTTAAGATGGCTACAAAAACTAAAAAACCAGCCAAAAAAGCAGCTCCTAAGAAAGCTGCAAAAAAAGCAGCCCCTAAAAAAGCTGCAAAAAAAGCAGCTCCTAAGAAAGCTGCAAAGAAAAAAGCGGCTCCTAAGAAAAAATCTGCCCGTAAGCCTAATGCCGCTTTCATGGCACCGCTTACACCTTCTCCTGCACTGGCAGATGTAATTGGAAACAAAGGTCTGCCCCGGACAGAGATCATCAAAAAAATCTGGGATTATATCAAGAAAAACAAGCTGCAGGATACGAAGAACAAGCGTATGATCAATGCAGATGCCAAACTGAAAGTACTGTTTGGTGGTAAATCTCAGATCTCTATGTTTGAGCTGGCGAAAGTTGTCAGCAAGCACGTGAAATAAGCAGGCTTGTTATAACGCTTTATGTACAGACCCTCTCTTTTGGAAGGGTCTTTTTTATTGGGGCAAAGCGTGGGAATGTACAATGCACGGCATAGCGATTTGCGAATTTCGATTTAGGATTTGCGAATGGTGGGCAGGCTGTTGATCGTTGGTCGTCGTCCGCTTCCTGCTTTCCGCCGCTTGTCATGCCGACACAGGAGGCAGCCCGATTTACGAATTCTGATTGCAGGTTTACGAATAACTTGCCGGTTGTGGTTCCGTCATTCGATTGACGATTCACCATTGCCGGTTTGCAGGATGTGCGAAGTACGATGTACGCCGCACCGATTGCCGATTCACGATTGCAGATTGCTGGTTCTGATTTTTTAATTTTACCTTATATACTTATTTGTTTCTTGTGATTTGCCATTTGGTATTTACTTATCAGTATTTAGTGTTGCACATTATAATGATTCATGAAATTTTTACAGGTACAGCAATTAGTTAAAAGAATAAAGGGAGCCGGTGTCGTCAGTGCTGTAAGCTTTCAGCAGCAGCAGGGTGAGCGCATAGCCATTGCCGGGGAAACGGGTTCCGGTAAAAGTACCCTGCTGCGCATGATAGCGGCCCTGGAGCAGCCGGATGAAGGAGCAATTTATTTTAAAGATGAAAAAATAAAAGGCCCGTTGGAGAAGTTATTGCCCGGTCATCCCGCTATCGCTTATTTGTCGCAGCATTTTGAGTTGCCGCATTACCTGAAAGTGGTACAAGCGCTGGAGTACGCCAGCCTGCTGACGGAGGAAGAAACGGCACGCATCTGCCGGTTGTGCGGTATCAGCCATTTACTGCGACGGCGCACTGATGAGCTGTCGGGTGGTGAGGCGCAACGGGTGGCCCTGGCAAGGCTGCTGGTGACAAAGCCGCAACTGCTTCTGCTCGATGAACCTTACTCCAACCTTGATCCTGCGCATAAAAGCATTTTAAAGCAGGTGATAAGGGACCTGGAGAAGAACCTGTCGCTGACCTGTATCCTTGTTTCGCACGACCCCCAGGATACGCTGGCATGGGCCGATACGATATTCGTAATGAAAGACGGGCATATCGTGCAGGCTGACAGGCCCGCCCGCCTGTATGAATATCCTGTAAATGAATATGCCGCCGGTTTATTTGGGAGGTACTGCCGGCCGGATAAAGCGCTGCGGGATCAGCTGGGTATCCCGGCGGAGGAAGGGCGCAGCTTTTTTCGTCCCGGGGATTTTATGCTCAGTACAACTGGTGACGGAGTGATGGCCGAAATAAAGCATAGCCGGTATATGGGCACGCATACAGAACTGGAGCTGGAAGTGGCAGGGCAGACTATCTGGCTGCATACGGCAAAGAACAGGTGGGGAAAAGGAGATAAGATAGGGATTAGCTACCGGAAATAAAAAAGGGCCAGGATAGAAATCCAGCCCCGTTTTAAAATCCAATATCCTATGAAAAACCAGTACAATAGTAGTGCGAATTCCTGGTACTTGCAATACCCATAAAGTGGTATTTTATTCACATTAACATAAAAGAATAATTTTGCGGATTCAAAAAGCGGGCTATTTTTGCACACGAATCAATGAAAATGAACGGTAAAAAGCTGCATATCCATCATCATCATCTTACACAGGCGGTAAGCTGGGTGGGTAATAGCTAGTTTTTTCAACATACACATTACTTGACAGGGCTTACCGGGTACGGTAAGCCTTTTTTATTTTTTGGATATGAAATTGAAGATAGCCATACAAAAATCAGGCAGGCTCCATGAAGATTCCATGCGCCTGCTGCGGGAATGCGGGATAGCCATCAGCAACGGGGGCAATAAGCTGAAATCTTCTGCGGCCAACTTTCCGCTGGAAGTATATTTCCTGCGGGACGATGATATTCCCCAGTACGTAGAGGATGCGGTAGCCGACCTGGGCATAGCCGGTGAAAATGTGGTATATGAAAAAAACAGGGAAGTGGAGGTGCGGCAACAACTGGGCTTTGGAAAATGCCGGCTCTCCATTGCCGTAGGCCGGAATGAAATATATGACCGGGCCAGCCTGAGCGGCAAACGTATTGCCACCAGCTACCCGGTACTGCTGCAGCAGTTTTTGACGAAAAATAACATACAGGCAGAGATACACGAAATCAGCGGCAGTGTGGAGATAGCGCCGGGCATTGGTCTGGCAGAAGCGATATGCGACCTGGTAAGCAGCGGCTCCACACTCATGACCAATGGCCTGAAAGAAGCAGAAACCATCCTGCATTCACAGGCGGGGCTGATACAAAACAAGGCGCTGTCGCAGGAGAAGCTGGACCTGGTGGAAAAACTGTTGTTCCGTATCCGGGCAGTTCAGAAAGCAGGAAACAATAAATATATTTTACTGAATGCGCCCAATGAAAAGCTGGACGCAATCATCAGCCTGCTGCCCGGTATGAAAAGCCCGACAGTACTGCCGCTGGCAACTTCCGGCTGGAGCAGCGTGCATAGTGTGATTGATGAAAACGATTTCTGGCAGATCATCGAGCAGTTAAAAGCAGAAGGCGCACAGGGCATACTGGTAGTGCCAATCGAAAAAATGATCGTGTAGCTATGGAACTGATAAAATATCCTGCAAAAGAACAATGGGCCAGCCTGCTGCAAAGGCCGGCGATGGAACCTTTTGCGCTGGAAAAAAAAGTGGCCCGTGTGCTGGCAGGCGTGAAGAAAAAAGGAGATAAAGAAATACGGAAGCTGACCAGGGAATGGGATGGTGTAT
>DAOLFO010000276.1:0-4535 GCA_035326305.1 Chitinophagaceae bacterium | reverse complement strand
ACGCTTAAATCCGTCAGCGGCATAGCGGTCATAAAAACGGTAGAGGTAATCCCACCGCATCTGGTCTACCATGATGCCTACAACGAGCTTAGGGCGCTCAAGGGGCTGTGCCGTGACGGTACCGGAAATAAAGAGTGCAGAAAAACTAATCAGCAGAAAAAGACGACGCATGAGTATAAACTTGTTTGCTACAAATGTAAGGCATTCACCTTAACAGCTTGTTAAGCCTGTATCATGCATGTTGCCTGTTGTATGCGCCTGCCTGTTGCAAAAAACCGCATCATCTGGGTGCAGCAGGCCGGATCATTTGCAGCGTGGCTGTTTTCCTTGCACTGCCATCGGGGCCGCACTCATAGCTGAGCATAGTATATTGCGCCTTTTTCTCCTCTTCTTCTCCTTTTGCATTTCCTGCAAGCACATCGAGAATATGCGGGTCGCAGTCGCCATCATCCCCTCCGCCAAAGCGGTGCTGGCCTTCGTATTCATTAACCGGCCTGGTGAGCAGTGCATTGCCGGTAGGAAATCCCTCATTGGCCTGCATGACCAACTGGAACGAGCATTTGGAAATATCTATATCATCAGGCCAGCTTACAGTGGCCAGGATTTTCCGGCCGCTACCCCTGGTGCGGGATGGTATCAGCAGGGCCGATGACATATCCGGGGCTTTTATTTTTATCTCAGATACTATTCGCTGAGGGGTTTGCGGACTCAGAATGATGCATTTATCCCAGGCGTCTTTCGGGCTGAAGACAACATTGAGGCCGGGGGGAGCTTTGGTGAAGCCGCTATTGGCTTGCTGGTCGGTATCAATAAACAAAAACAGCATTTGCAGGCAGAAGCCCATACCATACTTCCAGGGGTCTTCCAGCGTGCTGTTCACGGCAACGGATATTTCCAGTTTACCGGGGTTTCTCTTTTCAATTACGAGCTCACGGATGTCAAAGCTGCCTTTTTTATATACAGCATCAGTAGGGTATACGTAGCTGCCCGGCCCGTTATCATCACCTTCGGGGTCTTTTAAGACTATTTTTTGTGCTGCCGCAAAATAAATACCGGAGAAAGCGGTAACGAGCATAGTGAAGAAAAGCCGCTGCATCTTTTTTTTGATAAACATACAAGCCGTGCTGGTACTGGCAATACTCTTTAGTGTGTATTTGCTGAGGCCGCCGCCGGGAGCAGGTCTTTTCTTTTTCGTACAAGGAAGTACCAGATAGCTGCTGCTGTGACTATGCCCAGCAGCCCTATTACCAGCCAGAGCATACGGAAGCCATACCGCTCTGCCAGTTGGGCGCCGCTCATGGGGCCAAGGGTTTGTGCTACCGACCAGGCCATGGTATAGAGGGCGGCGTACTGCCCGCGGTTGGCAGGGTGTGCCCGCTGTATCCAGTAGCTGTTCATGAACGGCATGGCCAGTATTTCACCAAAGGTGATAAAGAGAATAAGGACAATGCCTGTAAGCAGGCTGTAATAAGGTGTCAGCAGGTAGAGGTAAGCAGCGCCCATTAGCAAAGTGCCGGCAACGATGTAGGCCATATCCCTCCCTTTATTTTCCAGCTTATAGATGAGCACCATTTCCACCAGCACAATGATTAATCCGTTTAATGCCATCAGCGAGCCGATATATGTTTCTGTATAGTGCAGGTTTTTTTTCAGGAACACAGGCACATTGGTAAAGAGCTGGAAAAAGCAGCAGGCAAACAGGGTAACAAAGATTATAAACAGCAGGTATTGCCGGTCTTTGTAAGCTGATAAAACCGGGGCCTGTGTTGTTTCTTCCGCCTGCTTTGCAGGTGAGGTGGCTGCCTGGCGCAGCAGCAGCCACATCAGTACAGCAGCTCCCAGGTTGGTAAATCCATCTACCCAAAATAGCAGCTCATAGCTGATATCCGCTAGTATGCCGCCCACAGCGCTTCCTGCTGCCCAGCCCAGGTTGATGGCAAGCCTGTTGAGCGAATAAGAGCGGGTGCGGTTTTCTTTTTTGGAATAAAAAGCTATAGCGGCAGAGTTGGCCGGACGGAATGCTTCATTGACAAAGCTGAGCAGGAAAGTAAACAGGCAGATAAGTTCATACGACCGCAACTGTCCCAGTACCATAAACAACAGGCCACCGCCTGCAAGCGCCAGCAATTGTACTTTATAAAATCCGATTTTGTCAGTAAGCTTGCCACCGGCATAAGCGCCAAAAAAAGCACCGAGCCCAAACAATCCAAATACGATACCCGCCTGCGCCACGGAGTAGCCCATTTCCTCACTGGTGAGGTATAAGGTCATAAAAGGGATAACCATGGTGCCGCTCCGGTTGATAAGCATGATGAAGGATAGCAACCAGGTGGCACGCGACAGGCCCGAATAGGCGCTGCGATAAGTATTTGCTGCAGACTTTAACATGGGAGCCTGCAAAATTATTTGCTTGCAGCGGCAAAAAAAATAATTGCCGGTATTTTATTCCGGCAGGCAATCAATGACCGGCACTTTGAGCAGGGTGGCGTATTGCCGGATGCTGTGCTGAAAGGCAGCTTCCGCAAACCAGTCAGTGACTGTATTGTTTTTATTCTGTTCGGAAACAGAAGAGGTAAGCAGTATATCTTTTTCCCCTTCCGTTGCTGCAAAGGAAGATAGCCCGTTCTTTAATTCCAGCAGGCTCATGGCAGCGCTCACGGCTTTAAATACATTGCTCAGGGATACAGTGGCCTGCTTATAGCCGACCATTATTTCAGCAGCAGCAGGCTGCTGGTAAATGGCGCCAAGGGCCGCCACTTTATCTGTACAGGGAAATTTTGGTACGATGTCCAGCTTATTTTCTATGCGGCAGGCTCCGGGAAAACGGGCGCCGAATGCTTTGGCAAAAGCAGCATTACCTGCTGCGGGCGCAGCAAAGGTGATAAGGTGCAGCCTGCAGCGGCGGTTTTCCTTATCCAGCAAATCAGAAAAATAAGAAAGGTATACAGCGGCAAGATTACCGCCCAGGCTATGCCCGGTAAATACCACCGGTGTTTGTGCTGTAATATTTTTTTTCAGGAATGCAGCCAGCTTTTCCCCGGTAGCGGTATCGGTAAGCTGTTCCAGGTTTTTCCAGCCGCGGTAAGAGCCGCCTGATATACGGGCCGCTTTATCCGCAGTATAAGGCCACCTGACCTGCTCCACTATATTCATGTCCTGGTATATCCAGTTGTCAAAAGCATCCCAACTGATTTCCATGAGCGAGCCGCGTACAGCCACTACATAGCTGTTACCGTCGGTGGCAACAAAAGCATGATTGCCACCTATGGCCCGCGGGTACCAGGCAATCTTCCACTCCGGGAGGTAGCTGGCAGCTGATGCAGCCGGTTGCGGGCAATAGGACAGTTGTGAAAAAAGGCAGGCGGTATAGGCATCTGCCTCTTTATATATTACGGGCTGTACAGGCTCATCAGCAGCAACAGGCTGGCTGTCATCGCTGGCAGCAGGGGTTGCTGTTTCTTTGTAGCTGTTGCCCTGTTGTCCGCAGGAAGCAATAAGCAGCAGTAACATGATATAGCTGAAGTGTCGCATAGCTTTTGGTAAGCGAAAATAATATTTTACCGGTTCCGGTTGCAACTATGCCGGGCTCTTTCCGGTCATGGCACATACGGAAACCTGTATTTTTCAAACCCGGTCTGCTTTGAGAGCTTTTCTATCCATAGCGCTGCTGATTGTGTTTTTATTTACTCATTACGAGCGGTACATCACTTACCTTGAGTGCCGGCTTGCGTACTATATGAGCACTGCCGGTGAAAAATGCGACTGTGAAAGCCTGCTGGCAGACCCTGGTAACGCTTCGCCCGGTACGGCGCCTTCACATTTGCATGTGCACCCCGATGATATTTACCTGCCGGCATTCATCGGCAAGGCGGTGTCACTATCATTTGCTGTTAATGATACTTACCGGGCCGCTTCACATCCCGGTTTTTCCCATCCTTACATCGGGGAAGATGATAAGCCCCCTGACTTCTTATCCTGAACCACCCGGATGGCCGGTTACCAGGTGTATTATGAAAGATAAAACCCCAAACATGTACGGGCTATTGGCCCGCAGGGGTTTCGCCTGTCCGCGATATAAGTCTTTTTGATTGCTGAACGGTCAGCTCACTTTGCCGGCAACCCGGTTCCATCATCATTTTTAGTAACCAGGGATGCAGGATGCCCCTGCTATCCCAACTGTTTTTTTACGTTAAAACAACAGCTATGCATCATAGTATATATTCAAAGCCGGCTATGCTGGCTATGGCACTGGTTTGCCTTTTCTTTTCTGCCTTTACACAACCTGTTTTATATGGTAAAACAGAAAGGCAGGCGCTTGAGTCTGCTCCTTACAGCGAGTGGTTTTACCCGGGATATACCAATTATCATCCGGATAAAAAATTAGTCAGCCAGCTTAAGTCACAAAATATCCATCAGCTAAAGGTGGAGATATGGCTGGGTACCTGGTGCGGTGACAGTAAAAGAGAAGTTCCGCGATTCTTTAAGCTGTTAGATACAGCAGGATTTAAGCCAGAGCAAATTGTCATCTATAGCCT
>DAOLFO010000275.1:0-4539 GCA_035326305.1 Chitinophagaceae bacterium | reverse complement strand
GTGCTATGAAATACATCCCGGTGAGGATTTATTTGACGGCATTACATATGAAATGTTCCTGGAGAAGGTAAATAACCATGCCCGCGCCTGCCTGCTGTATGATCCATCGCATTTTGTATTGCAGCAACTGGATTATATTCAGTATATCGATTTTTATCACGAGCGCATCCGGGCTTTTCATGTAAAGGATGCAGAGTTTAATGCTACCGGAAAACAGGGTACCTTTGGCGGGTATCAAAGCTGGCTGAACAGGGCCGGCCGCTACCGCTCACCGGGCGATGGCCAGGTTGATTTTAAAACCATTTTCAGCAAGCTGGCGCAATATGATTACAAAGGCTGGGCGGTGATGGAATGGGAGTGCTGCCTGAAGCATCCGGAAGATGGAGCCAGGGAAGGAGCGGAGTTTATAAAAAAGCATATCATCCGGGTAACAGACAAGGCATTTGATGATTTTGCTGCGGTGCAGACCAATGACAGCTTCAACCGGTCTTTATTGGGGTTAAGCTAAAAGCAAACACATTTTACCACATATTATAATACAAGAACAATGAAAAGAGCATTTATCATTGCTGCAGCCATGAGCGCCATCATTGCAGCATGCAACAGCGGGGACTCCGGTTCGGGAGAAGAAAAAAAATCAGGTGAAGCCGCCAGCGAAAAATCAATAACTGATGAGCCTGCATATAAAGACGGGCTGGCCCTGGTAGGCGCAAGCGACTGCTTTACCTGCCATAAGATTGATGACAAGCTCAACGGCCCCAGCTATCGTGAAATCGCCAATAAATACGCCGGTGCCTCTGACAGCGATATCAGTGCCCTTGCCAAAAAAATCATTGACGGCGGCAGTGGTGTTTGGGGCGAAATACTGATGACGCCGCACCCTACCGTATCTCAGGCCGATGCAGAAACAATGGTGAAGTATATCCTATTGCTAAAAAAATAAAATACATTCATGAAAAAAATATGGCTGGCAGCAGTAGTAGCCGGATCGTGGTGCGCCGTTAGCTGCAACAATGCAGCTACAAAAAAGACAGGAGAAAATCCGGCACAGGCAGTTACTGTCAATACACTCACTGACGGGGAGAAGAAAGACGGATGGGAATTGCTTTTTGATGGCTCATCGCTGAAAGGATGGCACAAATACGGCGGACAGCCGGTAGGCGCTGCCTGGAAAGTACAGGACAACAGCATTTACTTAGATGCCACACAAAAAGATGAATGGCAGATAAAAAGCGGGGGAGACATCGTGACCGACCAGGAGTTTGATAATTTTCACCTGAAGTACGACTGGAAAATTGATACAGGCGGCAACAGCGGCGTGATCATTTACATTCACGAAGACTCTGCTAAATACAGGTGGGGCTGGATGACAGGGCCCGAAATGCAGGTGCTGGATAACGAGCGCCACGGTGATGCCAAAATCAATAAGCACCGCGCCGGCGATTTGTACGACCTGATTGCCTGCAGCCGGGAAACAGTGAAACCTGCTTTGGAATGGAACCAGGCAGAGATAAAATCAGTGAACGGCAAATTAGATTTTTATCTCAATGGTGAAAAGGTAGTATCCACCACGCTGTGGGATGACAACTGGAAAGCGCTGGTGGCCGGCAGTAAATTTAAAGGGATGCCCGACTTTGGCACCTACAAAAAAGGACGTATCGGTCTCCAGGATCATGGCAATAATGTATGGTTCCGGAATATTAAGATTAAAAAATATTAATTATAAAAAGTCCCGCAATACCAGCGGGACTTTTTGTAATTGCCCATAGCCGGCAGCGGTAGCTTATATCATTTTGATCATTACATAATCCAGTATTTCATAACCGTTTCCAATGGGGGTTACTTCATCTCCCTGTTTACAGAACCCGTATTTTTCATAAAAGCCAATTGCTTTGTCATTTAAATAAAAAACTTTTAGCCGGAGTGCTTTGTTCCCGTATCTCCCTGCGATGCCGGATAAATGATCCAATGTTTTTTTGCCAAGCCCCATGCCATGGGTTTCAGGCAGCAGGTACAGTTTGTGGATCATCAGTTGCGGCTCTCCGGCATAGCCGGCTTCATAAGAAGCGTAACCCAGCGATTGGCCCTCTTTTTCCACCAGGATAAAATGATGCCCCTTTTCTGTCATCTGCTGACGAAGTGAGCCTGCATTATAAATCAGGTCAAGCATATAAGTGATCTGCTCAGGCGGCATGACTTTTCCAAAAGTAGCGGGCCAGGTACGGCAGGCAATATCACGTATACGGGCAATATCTTCCGGGGTGGCGTTTCTGAAAACAATGGTATCCTGCATATATTATAGCTGTGACCGGCTTCCGGCAGGTGATTTTAAACAGACGGGCCTGCTGCCGGTTTTGTATAAAAATACAAAAGATCAGCGCCGGGTTTTACACATCTCCACTATTCCCTTACTTTGCGCATAATCTTATAAACAGCTTGCATGAACAATTTTCGCTATGGTACCGATACACTGACCACTGGTATAGCGCTGGATATAGCAGCAGGAAAAACCAGGGGCATACTTGATGAAGCCGCTATCCATAAAATAAATGAATCTCACCGGCAGGTGCAGGACATTGTGGCCAGCCAGCGTACAGTATATGGGGTGAATACCGGCTTTGGCATACTGGCCAACAAGCCAATTTCTGCTGAAGACACTGCCACCCTGCAATACAAAATATTGCAAAGCCACAGCGTGGGTGTGGGCGATCCTATCCCGGCAGAAACAGCAAAGCTGATGCTTATTACCAAGGTGCAGGCACTGGCGCAGGGCTTCAGCGGGGTGCAGCTAAGCACACTGCAGCGTATCTTGTGGCATATTGATAACGATATAATACCTGTAGTGCCGGAAAAAGGAAGTGTGGGTGCATCCGGTGACCTGGCGCCGCTGGCGCATCTTTTTCTACCACTGATTGGCCTGGGGGAATGTTATGATAAAGGAGAAAGAAAACCGTCTTCTGTTATCCTGCAGCAACAGGGCCTGCAGCCGGTAGCGCTGGGCCCCAAGGAAGGGCTGGCGCTGATCAATGGCACACAATTCATCTTATCTTTTGCCGTGAAAGCCGTACAGCGATTGCATAATTGCCTGGAAGCTGCCGACATCATCGGCGCCATGACGCTGGAGTCACTGACGGGCACCAATGCTCCCTTTGATGCCCGCCTGCATGAGTTGCGTCCCTTTGCCGGCAATAAGCTTGTTGCCCAGCGGCTGCGTTATTTATTAAAAGATTCAGCCATCATGCAAAGCCATGTGGATTGCGGACGGGTACAGGATCCCTATTCGCTGCGCTGCATGCCGCAGGTGCATGGCGCTTCCCGCAATGCCTGGCTCCATCTGAAAGAGCTGACAGAAACGGAATTAAATGCTGTAACAGATAATCCTGTTATCCTTTCTGCCGATGATACCATCAGTGGTGGAAATTTTCATGGGCAACCACTGGCGCTGCCGCTTGACTATGCCTGCTTTGCGGCTGCGGAACTCGGCAATATCAGCGACCGGCGTTGTTATTTGCTGCTCGAAGGTAAATGGGGCCTGCCTTTGCTGCTGATGAAAGATGTAGGGCTCAACAGCGGGTTCATGATCCCGCAGTACACCACCGCTGCGCTGGTGACGGAAAATAAAACGCTTTGCTTCCCTTCCAGCGCTGACAGTATACCTACTTCGCTCGGCCAGGAAGATCATGTAAGCATGGGCAGCGTCAGCGGCAGAAAGCTGAACAGGGTGCTGGACAATACAGAGTTTATCCTTGCTATTGAATTGCTGAGTGCCTGCCAGGCTATTGAGTTCAGGCGGCCATTAAAAAGTTCGGCCATACTTGAATTTGCACATGACTATGTGCGCCGCTTTGTGGGCTTTGCAGAAGAAGACCGGATCTTTGCAGACGATATCAACGGGGTGGCCGGGCTTATAAAAGACTTCAGCTTTGTACAGCATGTCAACAGCTTTGCAGGCTCGGCCAGTATTTCTCTCAACAAAGGGTTTGAAACTTTTACTATTTAAAATAAAAAAACTGCTGCACATGAATAGTTGCAGCAGTTTTTTTACATCGCCAGTATCGCCTACCGGAATATTTTATTGAAAAAAGTTTTCATCTCCGCCCATGAGGCGGTATCCGCTGCTGCATTATAAGCTATGTCCAGGTTGAATTTTTTCCCATTTTCCGTAGCATCGGGGTTGCTGAAAGCATGCTTTGCCCCTTCGTATGCCTTGAAAGTATAGCTGGCGCCAATAGCATCAAGCTGTTTTTTGAAATCATTTACCTGCTCATCGGGCACCATCGAATCTGCTGCCCCGTGGCAAACCAGTATGTCCGCTTTCAGCAGTTCTTTTTTGGCGGGTACGCCGGCCAGGCCACCGTGAAAGCTCACTACACCTTTCAGGTCTTCCCCCAGGCGGGCTACATTCAGCACCTGTGTGCCGCCAAAGCAATAGCCAATAGCCGCCACTTTGGATGTGTCTGTTTGCGGATAGCTGTTCAGCTTTTCGTGCCCGGCGTGGAAGCGTGCCAGTGCTTTTTGCGGATCCTGGTAGTAGGGCAT
>DAOLFO010000274.1:0-4540 GCA_035326305.1 Chitinophagaceae bacterium | reverse complement strand
TTTATCGGTATAGCTGGCAGAAAGCACCAGGGCCATTCCGGGTTTCTTTTCTTGTGGTATGATGGTTCCCGCGGGTGGCAGTGAGGGGTTTGCCTTTTCATTTTGTGATAATGACAGTATCCATTGTACCATTTTACGGGCATCTTCCTTCGGTAAAGCAGGATGGGCAGCCATGGCCGCTTCGCCCCAGGTGCCTTTACTGCCATTAATGATTTTATCAGCCAGGTAGCTGACCGCATCTGCCTGCTTCGCATACCGTTTTGAAATATCAAGATAGGAAGGGCCGATAGAAACTTCTGCTTCTTTGTGGCAGCTCTTGCAATCCAGCGACTGCATAATGCTTTTGCCGCTGATGGCCGCCGCCGTCTGCTGATGCCCCATGTTAGAACCCGCTTTATCGAATCCTTCTATGTATTCTGCTGTTACATAAAAATTAGCCGGGTCTGCCGGGCTGTTGTCGTTTTTGTCGGTCACCACTACTTTATATTGCAGGGGTAAACCCGGCACATAAAAAGACTGGTTGCCCCCGGAAAGCTCTATGCGCAGTTCCGGTGTTTCATTACCGGCATAAATGGCAATGGGCTGGCTGACGGCGCTGTCCCCTTTGCTGTCCTTTACTACTACACTGACCAGGTAATCACCTGCTTTTTCGTAAGTATACTCCAGTTGGGGCTCCTTTGTTTCACGGATAATATTATCGCCCAGGTGCCAGAAATAAGTGAGCTTATCTTTTTCCGGGTCAGTGGCAGTTACTTCCAGGTTTAAAGTAAAAGGTAATGAGCCGGTGATTTTTCCTGTCTCTATACTTGTGATTTTGGGCGGGCGGTTGCCGGAGATATAATCTATACGGGAAAGGCCGGCATCTTCATTTTGTGTAAACCAGCCCGCGCCATACTCCAGCAGGTAAATACGTCCGTCAGGGCCGGTTTCCATATCAATACAATTGCTGAGGCGGATATTTTCAATGAACGGCTCCATCACATCGAAGTCGCCATTGGGTAATAATGTTACAGCTTTTACCCATCCGCGTATCCAGTCGTAAACAAGCAGTTTTCCATTATAGTATTCCGGCAGGCGGGTGTTCTTAGGAAACAAATCGGTGTAGTACACAGGGCCGGCCATGGCATTTCTGCCGCCGGTGCCCACCTGCGGAAAATCTGGCGAAGCACCATACGGATACCAGATAAAAGCGGGCTGTGCGGGTGGCAACAGCTCCAGCCCTGTATTATTCCGGGAATTGTTTATTGGCCGTGCAGGGTCAAAGGGTTCCCCGCTTTTTCCTGTTTCATAATCATATGCACGGTAGGCATAGTTATTTCCTACAAACAACGGCCAGCCGAAAAAGCCTGCTTTGCGTGCCTGGTTTACTTCATCATATCCTTTTGGCCCGCGGGTGGCAAAACTGTCGGCAGCAGCATCCGGCCCCACTTCACCCCAATAGAGATAGCTGTTTTTGGGGTCTACAGAAATGCGGTAGGGATTGCGGTTTCCCATTACATAAATTTCCGGCCTTGTACCCGCTTCATTTTTTGCAAACAAATTTCCTTCAGGTATTTCATAACTGCCATCGTCTTTCACACGTATGCGTAAAATTTTTCCGCGCAGGTCATTAGTGTTGGCGGAAGAGCGGCGTGCATCATATTGCTGGTGACCGGGTATATCATTCAGCGGGCCAAAGCCGCTATTGACAAACCGTACATTGGGCTCATCAAAGGGAGTGGAATTGTCGCCGGTAGAGAGATAGAGCAGGCCGTCCGGGCCAAAAGCAATGGAGCCGCCGGTATGGCAGCAAATTTCCCGCTGCGATTTTACTTCCAGTATTACCTTTTCCGTTTTGCGGTCAAGGTTATCACCTGTAAAGGTGAAGCGGGAAAGGCGGTTGACGGCGGAGTCAACCGGGCTGTAGTACATATACACCCAGTTATTCTTTTCAAAATTGGGGTCTTTGCAAAGACCCATCAGCCCTTCTTCTGCATTCACACCCGGCGCTGTTGCTTTCCAGTATACAGGCAGGTAGCCTACCTGCTTCAGTGTTTTTGTCTTTTCACTATAGAGCATTATTTCTCCGCGCCTTTGTACAATCAATACATCCAGGTTCGGCAGTATGGTCATTTCAGTAGGCTCCAGCAGCTTTCCCTGCACCAGGGTTGTTTTTACAAAGCGATCTTCATCCGGCGGGTATTGGGATGTTGCTTTTTTGTAATTCAGCTTTTGATTTTCCCCAATTGCATACTGTATACCGCCAAGCAGGTGCTGCAAAAAGTCTTTTTCTGTATATGATTCTTCTGTATGCCCTAAGCCTGTATAAAAGGCCCTGCCCCCATCATAGCCATGATACCAGGCCATGGGGTGATAGCTGCCATTAGTACCGCCGGTATAGCTGCTTTCATCTATGGTGATGAGCACGTTTATATCCGGGTTGATTTTTTTGTAGTTGTATAATTCGTCTTTGCGGGTCCATAGTGTATCTGTAAAATGCTTTGTTGATTCATGTTGCTGGTTTTTGATAAAAAACCGTGCTTCCTGCTGTTCCGGGTGCCCGTTGAAGTAAGCGCCAGTCAGTCGTCCGAACCAACCCCAGTCATACTCCGTATCTGCTGCTGCGTGCACACCCACGTATCCGCCGCCGGCCTGGATATACCTTTCAAAAGCCACCTGCTGGCGAAAGCTGAGCACATCACCGGTAGTATGGAGAAATATAACAGCAGCATATTTCCCCAGTGAATCTTCAGAAAAATAAGCTGCGTTTTCCGTAGTATCGGTCTCAAATCCATTTTCAACGCCCAGCTTTTGTATGGCTGCAATGGCCTGGGGTATGGAAGCATGCCGGAAGGCGGCTGTTTTGGAAAATATAAGCACACGCGGCTGGCCGCTTCTTTTGCCTGTGCAGGAAAAAAACAGGGCAGCCAATACCGGGAGAAAAATAAAAAGAGCCTTTTTCATGTCTGGAAGCTAATATCAGGTTATTCAGTTCCTAAATATAAACCCTAAAAAATAAAATGCCGGCTGATTTTTACAGGTCTGCAAATTTTATTGTGATGGTGATATTCCTGTTTCTCCCTTTATCATCCGTACACGAAATCCTGACAGGGCCTTCGGGGGGAAGGAAAAAAATCTTCTCATTGGGATGACTGCTTTTATAAAACCGGTTATTGATATACCAGAATACTTTGCTTACATCATTGGCGGTTCTGCATACCAGTTGCAGTGGCTCCGGGTTTTTCCGGCTGATATAATATTCTGTTCCGTTGACCGGGAAGCTGATAACGGGTGCATTGCCTTTAAATACCAGTTCGCAGTCCGGGTTATGCGGCGGTATTTTTTCATACACTATTCGCCGCTCCGCCATCCATGCCTGCATTTCCGGGGATATTTTTTTATACCATTTCTTCTTATAGCCGGCAGCAGGGGCACAGCTACGGCAATAGCTGATATCCTCTTTAGCAGTAACAAATATTTCCTCTAAATGAGAGCAGGGCTGCATAGAGGAGGCAAGCGGAATAAAGTAATCGGTAGTGATATTAGTGCATTGCTGCCCCGGCGGCAACCCGCTTTCGCTGCATACCTGCCGTATGTCACAGTCTTCCGGCTGGGAAAACCATTCTTTATCATTGTTGTAATCAACAGTATTAAAAATCTTAAACAGCAACGGGGTGGCCGTATTGGTTCCGCTTAAATCAGGCACGCCTGTTCCCGAAAAATTGCCTGCCCACACCCCGATTGTATAATTCTTATTGTAGCCGATGCTCCAGGCATCACGCCGCCCATAGCTGGTGCCGGTTTTCCAGGCTATTTTCGGCATCCGTTCTGTAGCTGTCCAGTTAAGCGGAAAATCAGGACGGTTGATTTTTGACAGTATTTCATTGGTCATATAGGCTGCTGCCGGGCTTATCACGTAAGAAGAGCGCTTAGCACTATCGCCGCTATGATAAGAAGGGGTTATAAATTTTCCTTCGTGGGCAAAAATGGAAAACAGGCCTGTCAATTCCTCCAGCGTGGTGCCGCACCCGCCCAGCACCAGGGAGAGCCCAAGCTTTCGCCGGTCTTTCCGTACCTGCTCAAAGCGGCAGGCGATGAGCGTCTCCGTCATTTTTTCTATACCAAGCTGGCGCAGACTTTTTACAGCGGGAATGTTAAGTGAATGTTCCAGCGCATACTCCACGGACACATAGCCGTTAAATTTTTTATCATAGTTCTCCGGCGCATAACCTTCGTAGCTGACGGGCACATCTGTGAGGATGGTTTTAGGTGTCAGCAAGCCTTCGTCAAAGCAGAGCGCATACAGCAATGGCTTCAGGGTGCTGCCAGGCTGGCGTACGGCCCTGGCTCCGTTGACCTGGCCGCCGTCAGTGGTGTCGCTAAAGCTGGCAGAGCCTGCATAGGTAATTACCTGCTGTGTTTTGTTATCAATGATAACGACGGCAGCATTTTTAATATTACGCAGGCGCTGGCTGCGGATGTAGTCAGCTACCAGCTTTTCTGTTTTGAGCTGGGTATTCAGGTCTATATGTGTGCGGATGCTGAGCAGCCCCGTTTTGCG
>DAOLFO010000273.1:0-4545 GCA_035326305.1 Chitinophagaceae bacterium | reverse complement strand
GGGGATCATTTACAATATGATAAAGCTGGTTGACCTGCTCCCAAACTTCTTTTGTAATGTTGTCTTGCACGCCGCGGGCATTTTCGCGGGCTTTGGTAATGAGCACTTTTACGGCGTTCAGGTTTTTCGTTTGTGTGATCAGGTAAGGCAGTGCTGTGGCAATGTCTGCACCTTCGCTTGCGGCTGTTTCTTCAGGTGGCTGCGCCAGGAACAGTATGATGTCCTTCCAGGAAAAATCAGCGCTGGTCATTTTGTCAAAGGACAAAATATAATTGGTACGGATAACCCGCAGGTGGCAATCGCTTCGTTCCATGTACCGGTTCATCCAGAATAGTGAGTCCGCAATTCTGCTAAGCATAGCTGATATAAATAAAGATTAAAAAAGTAAAGGCAAAAAGAAATATTGTTTTCACTCCTCGTCTTGCGGATGGATGCTACAGATCCACTACCCAGGTGTCCTTGCTGCCGCCCCCTTGTGATGAGTTTACTACCAGCGAACCTTCCTTGAGCGCTACCCGTGTCAATCCGCCGGGCACGATCTTTATTCCCCCGGGGCCGCAAAGCGCATAAGGCCGCAAATCCACATGCCTTGGCTGCAGCCTGCCATCAATAAAGCAGGGTACGGTTGACAGCTTGATGATGGGCTGTGCGATAAACTCTCTTGGTTTTTCCAGTATGGCTTCTTTTATTTCCTCCAGCTCTTTTTCTGAAGCTTTGTTTCCCATGACCATGCCATAACCTCCTGACTGGTTAGTACGTTTGATAACCATGTTGTCAATATTTGCAAACACGTACTCCCGCTCTTCCCTGTTTTCAGGGCTGTAGGTGGGGACATTGGGCAGTATCGCCTCTTCGTTCAGGTAGTATTTTATCATGGCAGGCACATAAGTATATACCGCTTTGTCATCTGCCACACCATTGCCCACGGCATTTACGATGGCGATATTGCCTTTGCGGTAGGCGCTCATCAGGCCGGGCACTCCCAATACGCTGTCTGGCTTGAATACCAGAGGGTCAAGATAATCATCGTCAAGCCGCCTGTACAGCACATGCACCTGCTGCAGGCCGGCCGTGGTTTTCATATACACTTTATGATTATCTACCAGCAGGTCTCTTCCTTCTACTAAAGGGATGCCCATCTGCCGGGCAAGAAAGGTATGCTCAAAATAGGCAGAGTTAAAAACGCCGGGTGTAAGCAGCGCTACCGTTGGCTCTGCTATCTGCTGCGGGGCCAGGCTCACCAGTATATCATGCAGCAGCAGCGGATAGTTGTTGATCATCCTCACTTTGCTGCTGGTGAGCATACCGGGGAAAATGCGTTTCGTCACTTCCCTGTTTTCCAGCATATACGATACGCCGGAAGGTGTGCGCAGGTTATCTTCCAGTATATAAAAAGTACCGTCCTGCCCGCGTATGAGGTCAATGCCGGATATATGCACATAAAGATCATGCGGCACACGGATGCCAAATACTTCACGGGTATAGTGCGGGCAGGAAGCGATGAGCTCGGCTGGTATTACCCTGTCTTTTATGATTTGCTGCCCGGAGTAAATATCTTTCAGAAAAAGGTTCAGGGCTTTAAGCCTTTGTGTAATTCCCCGCTCAATATGTTCCCATTCAGCGCCGGTAAGAATACGGGGTATAATGTCGAAGGGAAAAATTTTTTCTATACCTGCATCATCGCTGTACACCGTAAAGGTGATACCCTGTGTCATAAACAGTTCGCCGGCCATTCGCTCCTTTTCGCCCAGGCTGCCTGCGGTCAGGTGCCGGATGTCGCGGAATACCTGGCTGTATTGCGACCGGATTTGCTGGTTGGCGCACATCTCATCCCATATGCCCGGGTAGGCCTGGTAGGCTTCAAAAAGTTGTTGTCCGGTCATCGCAGTTTGTTATTGGCTAAACAAAAAAGTTGCTGCATCCTGGCGGGATGGCAACAACCGTATAACCGAATATAACGAATATGCGGTAATAATGGACGATAGGCTGCAAAACTTTTCCCTGTACGTGCCGTTATTAAAAAGAGAAACAAAGTGGCGGCAGCCTGTATTTGGAATAGCCGGAAATGTTTTTGTATTTTCCACGTTCTTATGACATAGCAGATCATGCGGTCATCATTTTTGATCATATTATCCTTTATCCCGGCATTTATTTTTCCGGGAACGCTGGCGGCGCAAAATATAACTGCCGAAGAGAATTATGCGGCCAACTCTCCCGGAGTGGTCATGGTGCAGACCGTTTTTTCCGCTACTGTGTATGTGAATAAAGTGGAGGTAAACAGCAGGCAGTTTGACCGGCTGGTGGATTCCGTAAGGAAAATAGATCCTCAAAACACGGTTTTCTCTGCTGAAGAAAAACTGGATATGGTGGTAAAGGCATTATACAACCTGCCCTTCCGCTACTTTTCAGGCACTACCGAATACTACCGCCAGCAGCACCGCATACTTTCAGCCGGTACCGGTTTTTTTATTACCGGCGATGGCTACCTGCTCACCAATGCGCATATCATTGACAGGGACAGCACTTTTGTGCGTAAAAAATTTATCCAGTCCACTTTCCAGGAAGTAACGGATGCTAACATACGGGCACTGGAATCATCCTGGAACATGAAGCTGAATGATGAGCAGCGATCACTTTTGAGTAATGCCTACAGCGCCATATACTCACAGGTTTCCTCTATGATCCTTTTTAACCTGAAAAGGGACATTTTTATCCAGTTTAAAGGGAAGAATGAAGCGGAAAACATTGTGAAAATGCCGGCAAGGGTGATTATAAAAGGCAGTCCCATGCCGGGAAAAGATGTGGCTATCCTGAAAGTAGACAGCGTGTCGCAAATGCCTACGCTCTCTTTTGCCCGGGACAGCATGGCTAAAATTGGCGAAACCATCTATGTGTATGGCTACCCGGAGCCGGTCTCTTCCAATACTTTCCTGGCAAAGGAAGCCGGGATAGAGCCGACACTGACAGCTGGTATTGTGAGTGCCATTAAAAAATCAACCGGAGGCTGGCCGGTGATACAGATGGATGCGGCCATCAGCCATGGCAGCAGCGGCAGCCCGGTATGCAACAGCCGGGGAAAGGTAATTGGCCTGGCTACTTTTGGCACGCTGGAGCAGCGTACCGGCAGCCTCGCCAGCAGTTATAATTTTGCGATCCCGTTATCCATCATCCGGCAGTTTATTGACTCGGCTAAAATAAAACCTGCTATGAGTGAAGCTGCGCTGCATTATAATGAAGGGCTTCACTTTTTTTTCAACAGGTATTACCGCAAGGCGCTTAGTAATTTCAATCTTGTCAGCAAGCTGAATAAAAGTTATCCGCACCTGGATCAATATATCCGGGTAAGTACTGAAAAGAAGAAGGCGGGAGAAGACCGTGATTTATTCGATCATGATACCGTTTTCCGTATTATGGCAATCCTGATTGTGGCAGGCGGTCTTTATTTCGTGTTTAAGAGGAGAAGGAAACGCTTTAGCAACTGATCCGGCTGCGCCGGTATGTGTGGCGCTGCAGTAAGCAGCGGTTACCTGCTTTCAAAGTCAAATGATTTCTCTGTAAAATTCCGGTACAGCTCCCTTCGCAATACAAACAGGCCGTATAGAATGCAAAGCTGAAAAGTCAGCAGCACCGTGTTGCCAAAAAGCGGAAGCTGCAGGCGAAACGGGATATCCCAAACGGCAGTACCCAATAGCTGTGCAATATTTTTTAATAATTTATATTCTGAAAAGATAAACCCGAAGTAAAAAGACAGCAAAAGGAAATTGATAACAAAAAGCTTGTTAAATGTACTTTTCTGTTTTCCTGCCACAGGTATATCGGGATAGTTGCGGTGCAGCAGTTGCATACCCAATACTGCCAGCAGCATCCCCATTGCATTCACCACTACACTTGCAAAGGAGCCAAACCCCGGCCAGCGGATAAAATTGATGAGCGAATAGCCGCCCAGCAGGGTAGTGCCCGTTATCTGCAGCAGGCAGATGATTTTAAAAATAATCCAGCGTAATGGCATATCAGGCTTTCAGGTCCAGCTTTATCTGCAGCTCGGCAAACTGCTTATCGTCAATAGTGGCCGGCGCATCCAGCATTACATCGCGGCCGGCATTGTTTTTTGGAAAAGCGATAAAATCACGGATGCTTTCACTCCCCCCTAAGATAGCACAAAGCCGGTCAAACCCGAAGGCAATACCGCCGTGTGGCGGAGCGCCATATTCAAATGCTCCCAGCAGGAAACCGAATTTGTGCTGCTGCTCTGCTTCATCCATACCCAGGGCAGCAAACATTTTTTCCTGCAGCTCCCGCTGGTAAATACGAATGGAGCCGCCGCCAATCTCATTTCCGTTCAGCACCATATCATAAGCATTGGCTTTGATATGGGCATAGGGGTGCTTCAGGTACTCGGCTGCATTTTCAATTACCGGGCTGTTATTGATCATCGTGGCGATATCCGAAGGCCGTGGCGAAGTAAACGGATGGTGGCGTGCCACCCAGCGGTTACCTTCTTCATCATATTCAAACAGGGGAAAGTCCAGCACCCATAGCAGGCGG
>DAOLFO010000272.1:0-4551 GCA_035326305.1 Chitinophagaceae bacterium | reverse complement strand
ACCTGAAGCTTGGAAGGCTACCGCTCTACCAAATGAGCTACTCCCGCTGGTTAATTTGAAGATTTGAAAATGAGTGAATCAGAAAATGACCACTCCGCCTCAAACCTAATAAAAAGAACTACTGTTTGAGACTGCTTCATTTTCAAATATTCAAATCAGCACATTCTCAAATTATCGTGGGCAAGGATGGATTCGAACCACCGAACTCCGAAGAGGACAGATTTACAGTCTGTTGCCGTTGGCCACTTGGCTACTTGCCCGGTTTAAAGCCACTAGTTGTTAGCTGACAGCTTTTAGCGGAGCCACTTGTCGGAATCGAACCAACGACCTACTGATTACAAATCAGTTGCTCTACCAGCTGAGCTAAAGTGGCGGTTACATACTTGTCCCTTAGCTTCATCGGAGCACCGGAACAAACAATAAAGAGCTACCCCCAAAATTTTGGGAAGGCAAAGGTAAGGGAATTTAAGAATTGTAAAAATTTTGCCCGGTTTTTTTTTGTTTGTTTTCAAATGGTTGTGCGCCTTCTCACCACATCCCGCTGCTGTAGCCATTTCGCTGCGGCCGCCCTCCCCATTTTCCATGCCTGCCAAACTCCCGCCATACAAATACGGCACGCCGGCCGGCCCGTCACCGCTTTTTTATTTTAGTAGATTTGAGCCAAATTGATGTATTATGACCGGAGATATAAAATGCCCCAGTTGCGGACACGAATTTGAGCCGGGCGATGCCATACGGGAAGAAGTGCAGCGGGAACTGCGGGCCAAAACACTGGAATGGCAGAAGAAAAAAACAGAAGAGTTTCAGCAGCAGTTGCAACGAAAAGAGCAGGAACACCAGCAACAGTTGCTGACCGAAAAAAGCAAGCTGCAGCAGCAACTGGAAACCAGCCTGCGGCAAACCATCACCGCAGATTTTGAAAACAAGCTCCGCCTGCTGGAGCAGAATAACAAAGACAATGAAGAAAAGCTCAAAGCCGCCCGCCAGAAGGAGCTGGAGTTTTTGCAAAAAGAACAGGCATTAAAAAATAAGGAAGCAGAAATAGAAATTACCGTTCAGAAACAACTGCAGCGTGACCGTGAAAAGCTGGCAGAGGAAATCCGCAAAATAGAAGAGCAGAAAATAGCAGCTAAGGAAACAGAATACCAGCTCCGCATGAAAGAGCTGGAGAAACAACTGGAAGACCAGAAAAAGCTGGCAGAGGAAATGAAGCGTAAGGCAGAGCAGGGCTCCACACAGTTGCAGGGTGAAGTGCAGGAGCTGGCATTGGAAGAAATGTTGCGGGCCACATTCCCCTTTGATGTAATCAATGAAGTGGGCAAGGGCGTTCGCGGCGCCGATTGCATACAAACCGTGCGAAACAACCTGGGGCAGGAATGCGGCCGTATCATTTTTGAAAGCAAACGCACCAAAGATTTTGGCAGCGACTGGATTGAAAAGCTGAAAGCCGATATGCGCAGCCAGGGTGCGGATGTGGCCGTTATCGTTACGCAGGCATTGCCCAAAGATATTGACCGCTTTGGAGAAAAAGAAGGTGTATGGATATGCAGCTTTGCAGAGGTCAGGGCGGTGGTGTATATGCTGCGGGATGGCATCATCCGGGTATATAATGCTGTAAAAAAGCAGGACAACAAAGGTGATAAAATGCACCTGCTCTACGACTACCTCACCAGCAGCGAATTTGCAGAGCAGTGGAAAGCTATCCGGGAAGGGTTTATGAGCATGAAGCTGTCTATACAAAAAGAACGGGATGCTATGGAAAAGCTTTGGAAAGCCAGGGAAAAACAACTGGAAAAAGTATTGCTGAATGCAGCGCATATAAGGGGCTCCATCGAAGGCATTTCCGGAGCCGATGTGGATTTGCAGTTGCTGGAAGATAGTAACGGAGAGGATGAGTAGGTTGCAGACTATAGTTCATAGCCGATGGTCTGATACCAGCCCTCCCCTATCTTTGCGCCTATGTTAAAAGCAGGTATTCTCGGTGGCGGTCAGCTCGGCCGCATGTTATTGCAGGCAGCAGCCAATTACCCGGTAGAAACATTTGTGATGGAAAACGACTCGGAATGCCCGGCTGCTCACCTCTGCCATCATTTCACTACCGGCAATATCCGCGATTTTGATGCAGTATACGCTTTTGGCAAAGGCCTTGATGTCATTACTATCGAAATAGAAAACGTAAATACTGATGCACTGGAAAAGCTGGAGGCAGAAGGCGTAAAAGTTTTTCCCAAACCATCTGTACTAAAAATCATCCGTAATAAAATAGCGCAAAAAGAATATTACAAACAGCATGAAATACCCAGCCCTTCATTCGTCATTACCCAATCAGCAGCCGATCTTTCGCAGCACGCTGAGCTCCTCCCGGCCGTGCATAAGCTGGGTGAAGGCGGCTATGACGGCAGAGGGGTACAGGTTTTAAAAAATGCAGAAGACTTCTCCAAAGGTTTTGATGCGCCTTCCGTGCTGGAAAAAATGGTGACTATCAAAAAAGAGATAGCGCAGATGGTGGCCATCAACGAAAAAGGAGAAACCGCCCTGTACCCGCCGGTGGAAATGGTATTTGATAAAGACCTGAACCTGCTTGACTACCAGCTATGCCCTGCTGCCCTGGATGAGCATACCCGCTGGAAGGCAGAAGCTATTGCGCTTTCTGTTGTGCGCAATTTCAAATCGCCGGGCCTGTTTGCCATTGAACTGTTTGTTGATGACAAAGATGATGTGTGGGTAAATGAAACTGCCCCCCGCGTACATAATAGCGGCCATCATACCATAGAAGCGCACTACAGCTCACAGTTTGACATGCTCTGGCGTATCATGCTCGGCTACCCGCTGGGCAATACGGACGCTATCCTCCCCTCTGTAATGGTCAACCTGGTTGGCGCTGAAGGGTACAGCGGCAAAGCCGTCTATGAAGGGATTGATGAAGTGCTGAAAATTGAAAATGTTTTTATACACCTTTACGGAAAGCGGGAAACAAAACCCGGCCGTAAAATGGGGCATGCCACCGTCATCAGCAAAGACAGGCAGGACTTACTGCACCAATCAGCCAAGATTAAAAGGACATTGAAAATCAAAGCATAGCCCATCGCCGTTCATCCAACCTAATTGCCGCTCATACTTACGAATTTTTTCAGACAACAGGTTGCCAGCACGCAACATCGTCTAATGACTGCCGATAATCGGCTATCTTTAGTAGCCTGAAAAACAGGCCTCCCTTATTTGTTTACTATTCAATCGCTCAAGCTGAAACAATGCCATATCGTTACAGGAGTATCATAACACTTTTTACAGCAGCAATGATGGCTGCTTCCTGCGGTGAAAAAAAGAAAAATACGCCGCCTTCCGGGGCCGGCCGCCAGCAGGGCCCTGCCAAAGTAGATGTATATATTGTAACCCCCCGCCCCTTTGCTGAAACAATAGAAGTGCCGGGCACCATCCTTGCCAACGAAGCCACCGAAATCCATCCTGAAATTTCGGGCCGTATCGTCAGCCTCAATGTAGCCGAAGGAAGGTATGTAGCGAAAGGTACATTGCTCGCCAAACTATATGATGCCGACCTGCAGGCCCAGTTGAAAAAGCTGCAGGTACAATTGCAGATAGCAGAAACAAATGAGCAGCGCTCTGCGCAACTGCTGAAAATACAGGGCATCAGCCAGGCCGACTATGACGCCAGCCTGCTGAATGTAAATAACATCAAAGCAGATATTGACATTATCAGAACCAGTATTGTACGGACAGAAATCAGGGCACCTTTCAGCGGCAAGCTGGGTTTAAAAAATATCAGCCCCGGCGCTTATGTCACACCTGCCACCATCATAGCAGTTATCAATCAGACAGACCAGCTTAAAATGGATTTTACCGTGCCGGAAAAATATACCGGCCGCATCAAAACAGGGCAGGTCGTAGACTTTTCATACGAAGGTTCGCCACAGGTGTACAAAGCAAAGGTCATCGCATCTGAGTCAGCCATAGCTGAGAACACCCGCAGCCTGCGCCTGCGATCTGTGGTACAGAGTAAGGATGAGCATATATTTCCCGGATCATTTGCCAAGGTAACGCTGAACTTCGATCCCGATCCCAATGCCATCCTGGTACCCACGCAGGCCGTGATACCACAGGCCAGGGGCAAAAAAGTAATCCTGTTTAACGGGGGCTCAGCCCTTTTTACAGATGTAGTCACTGGTATACGTGATTCATCCATGATCCAGATCACCAGCGGGCTGAAAGCAGGCGACACAGTAGTTGTTACCGGCCTGCTGAGCACACGGCCTGATGCTAAAATACAGGTGAACCGTGTTGTCAACGATAAATAGACTGGCAGTTGCATCTTAACCAGATGTGCTGCACCAACATTTGAAATATGAATATTTCAGAACTTAGCTTGCGCAGACCGGTACTGGCCGTGGTGATGAATATCATCATCGTGGTATTTGGCATTATCGGCTTCAAATTCCTTGGTGTACGGGACTATCCCGCCATTGATCCGCCCAATATCAGCGTACGTACCTCCTATACCGGCGCCAATGCGGATATTATTGAAACGCAGATCAC